>JAPPKI010000512.1:1612-3905 GCA_028820035.1 bacterium
GGCCTGGTGGAAGCTTGCGATCGACCAGCGGGCCGATCCGGATGCGGACCAGACGGATCACAGGGTGGCCGACCGCCTCGCACATTCGCCGGACCAACCGATTGCGGCCTTCATGGACCACGAGGCGAATGACCGACGGCTCGGGCCGCGACACCGCCACTGCCCGGGCCTCACCGTCCTCCAGACTCACTCCTTCCCGCAGTTGCCTCAGCGCGCCGCGGCTGGGACGGCCCTGCACATGGGCGAGATACTCCTTGTCAACCCCGAAAGACGGGTGTGTCAAGCGGTGGGTCAGCCCCCCATCGTTGGTAAGGAGCAGCAGTCCCTCGCTGTCCGCATCCAGGCGACCCACCGGATAGACCCGGGGGTTGTCGGGCACCATGGCCACTACAGTGGGCCGCCCCTGGGGGTCGGATGCGGTGGCGACCACACCCGGCGGCTTGTTCAGCAGGTAGTACACCAGATCTGCTCGTAGCCCCACCGGGTTGCCGTCCACCTCCACCGTGTCGTGCTCAGGGTCGATCCGCTGGCCCAGCCGGGCGGGCTGCCCATTGACCGTGATGCGGCCCTCGGTCACCATCTCCTCTATCGCCCGGCGGCTGGCCACGCCGGCTGCGGCCAAGACCTTTTGGATCCGCTCAGCCTCGCTCACACCGGCGGGGCATCGCCGTTTTCAGAACCCGGCTCCAGGCTGGGGCGGCTGTCGGCCATGAGACTGCTCTCCAAAGCCTCGATGACCTCGGCACCGGGCACAAAATCCACCAGCGGAGGGAGCTCGTCGATGGAGTCCAGACCCAGCCGCTCCAGGAATGCCGGGGTGGTGGCAAACAGCCGGGCCTGGCCGGGACCGGGGTCCCGACCCACCTCTTCCACGAGTCCTCGCTGCTGGAGCGTGCGCATCGCCCCTTCGGCATTCACCCCCCGAATGGCCGAGACCTGGGCTCGTGACAATGGCTGTTTGTAGGCCACGATGGCCAGAGTCTCCAGCGCGGCCGCCGACAACCGAGCGCTCTGGCCACTGACCACAAACCTCTTGACATACGACTCGGCGTCGGGATGGCTGCGGAAGCGGTAGCCGCCGGCCGCCCGGACCAACTCGAAACCCCGGCCGTCAACTCGGTATTCGTCGGCCAGCTGGGTGCAGATGGCCTCCACCTGCTCGACGGGGATCTCGATGAGCTGAGCCATGAGCCCCGGAGCGACCGGCTCCTCGGCCACCATCACGATGGCCTCAACCGCCCGGCGGGCTTCTCGGTTCTCATCCCTCACTGGCATTCACTCCCACCAACAGCTCGGTTCTCATCCCTCATAGGCGTCAACTCCCACGAGCGGCTCGGCCAACTCAGTCCCGCCGCTCCATGTAATGGCAATGCGGCCAAACGTGCTGGCCTGCGATACATCCACCAGACCGCGCTTGAAGAGCTCAAGCACGGCGAGGAAATACACCACCACTTCGATACCGGTCTCCAAGTCCTCGGTCAGCTCCCGAAAGCCCACGGTGCCGACGTCGGGTAGCCGAGCCATCAGGCCATTGGTCACTTCATCCACGCTGATGGGGATGTCGGTGATGTGAGCGATGTCTACCTGAGGCGCAGGTCGGGAGGTGGTGGCCCGCAAGAACGCAGCCCGGAGATCGTCGGGGCTCATCCCTTCCAAGAAGTCGGGCACCAGGTCGAGATAGCGCTCGTCGGGACCGGCACGGCGGGGATAGCTCCGACCGGCAACCGCAGCCAACTGCTCCAGAGCCTGAGCCGCCGCCTTGAAGGTCTGGCACTCCAGCAGGCGAGCCAGCAACAGATCGCGCTCCGACCACAGGGCCAATTCCTCGTCCAGGTCCAACGACTCGCTGTCGGGCAGAAGACGGCTGCTCTTCAGCTGAATCAGCGTGGCAGCGATAAGCAGAAACTCGGTGGCCACTTCCAGATTGAGCTGCTCCATGCGGTCGAGCTCAGCCAGATAGGCGTCCACGATGTCGCCCACCATCACCTCGTAGAGGTCAACCTCGTCGCGCAGAATGAGGTGCAGCAGCAGATCGAGCGGGCCTTCAAATACTTCCGTTCGCACCTCGAACGGCGCCTTGAGCACCTCTGTTCTCGCCCCTGCGGTCACCCGCCAAGTGTAGGACTCGCCTTCTGCTGGTTCGGGGTTTTGGGATCAAGGCTGGCACCTAGGGATTTCGGGATCGGGGCGGGTAGTTTGACCGGCGTGGCTCGTGTGTTCTCAGGAATTCAGCCGTCCGGCGGCATGCACTTGGGCAACCTTTTGGGCGCGCTGCGCAACTGGGTGGCCTACC
>JAPPKI010000013.1 GCA_028820035.1 bacterium
CGCTTCGAATAGGTCATCATGTCCTCCATAAGCGAGACCAACAAGGGTCGTAACCAAGATCGAAGGTGGCTTTAGGTGAAGTTGGTTGGCGAAATGGAGATCGCGATGACGCTTCAACACCTGAACCGCTTGCTGAAGGGTCGTCTTGACCTCCCATTGCGGAACGTCATCAACGGTGGTGGAGCGATCTGCAGCCAGGATTTTCCGCTGCTGAAGGAATTGCTCGCGCATCCGACTTTGGAACCAGTCTGCATAGCCAATGGGATTGCTCAGTTGCCAGAGCCGTAGGTCACGATCAGTTAGCAGGATTCCATTGGGCAGATCTTCGGGGTTGGGAAGTGAGGGCAGAATGTCCACATGAAAGCGCGGCCAGAGCAGGGTCCAACACCTCCCACCCTCTATCAGCTTTGGCGCGCCGCTGGTTCGTTTGACGAAGACAGTGAGTCGCTGGCCAGCGAGTTCCTTTAGTTCGGCCTGCGTCGTCGCCTCTTTGGCGATGGCAACCCGGAGGACAAGGTCAATGTCATAGTCCGCACCAGGGGCCGGGAGGACGACTGTCCCCAGTCGGAAGGATCCCTGCGGATAGATCAAGAGGTCGGCATCGTCGTACTCGTCACCAGCACCGAGGAACTCTGCAACTTGGTGGTACTTGTCCACTGCTTCCCGATAGTGACGAGGCGAAATGTCGAGTTGCTCTACGGTCCCTTGTAGCAGGGCCGCGAGCTGGGCTTCAGCAGAGTCAAACATTGGAAACCTCCTTGGGCTGGACGAGTGACTCGAACGGTTTGGCGAAATGGTCAAAGAACATGTCTTTTACGTCGGGCGCTGCCCGTCGGGACTCACCGGAGGCCCAGCCAACAGCGTCGTCTGGATCTAGCCGGTCAATCCGAAGGAGTCTGGGTGGCACCGACGGATTGATTCGCATCACGCTGTCAGCTCCGAGCAGGTGGCCGGTGGTGGCGAATGCTCCGGAGCTCTGACCAGATAGGAGTACGTCGACAAGCGTGTTCTTGCGGGTCCATTGATAGATCCCACCGTGGGAAGTGGATCGTGGTCTGAGTTGAATTTCACTCGTCGTGCCAATACTCAGCACTCGGATGTCGGCAGGTTGTGCTTCTAGGACACTGACCGCCTCAGTAACACCCACTAGGCATGGATTATTGGCCCATATCCCGCCATCAACGAGCATGGTTCGGTCTTCTTGAAGCACGTGGGCGGGAAGGTATGTGGGCGCACCAGAGGTGGACATCGCCACCTCCCACATCGGGACTCGCCAATCTCTCCGCAGGCGTGGGTGGTGGGGTGTCTTGAAGAGGTAGACGTCATTGCGTGTTAGGTCGAATGCAGGAATCACCAGTCGGACCTTGCTGTTGCCGAGTAGGCGATCTCCGAGTTGCCGGCGCACCGCCGCCTCAAGTTCTCGACCGTCGTACTTCGACCGCAGGAGGTGACGGGGCGTCCTCAGCCGTGGGTATCGAAAGATTCGAGGACCCTCTTCGAGATAGAAGTCCAAAATCGATCGAGCCGACACACCTGCGCCGAGCCCGAGAGCAATGAGACCACCGGTCGAAGTTCCGGTAATCAGGTCGAAGTGGTCAATCACAGGAGAGCCGAGATCGTTTTCGAGAGCGGCTAGTGAAGCTGCGGTGAAGATCCCTCTCAAACCGCCGCCATCAAGGGATAGAACCTGGCAGCGCCCCTCCCAGGGCGAATTTCCATGGCCATTTGCTTCGGATGTCATAACTCCGATCATCTCCGATCATTGCGGAGGACCTGTCGAGCGCATACCATCCGAGTCACCTAAACACGAACTGGTGGCCGACTGGTCTCCTAGTTCTGAGAGGGGTCGGCCTTCGGGTCGACCCCTCTATTTCGTCCTAAATTGGGTCTTCCTGTAATTACATCATGATAACTACAGGAAAATCAACCCTCTCATTGATATTATAGTACGATCTTCTGGTTTTTTCCGCAGGTTTGCTGCAATAATGGGCTTGACATGGACGAAATCCTAGCATTCAAGCCCTCAGTGCTCGTTGCTTTTAGGGCCGAGAACGTACGGTCATTCCGAGATCGCGTGGAGTTCTCTCTGATGGCGACAGGACTGGCTGAGGAACGGTTCGTACGGCCTGTGGAATGGCGGGAGGGAGGCTCCCCCATCGGTGTTCTGGCCGCCGCAGGGGTCTTTGGTGCAAATGGCTCAGGAAAGAGCAATCTGCTCAAGGTGATGGAGGACATGCGTTGGCTTGTCCTCCATTCGTTCCGCCAAGGCGACTTGGAAGGGCAAGTCAGAAGGCGACCATTTGTTCTTGACCGGAGCACACGGATCCAACCGTCACGATTCGAAATCGATCTGGTTCTGGAAGGAGTTCGCCACGAGTACGGCTTCCTCATCGACGATGAACATGTCATCGAAGAGTGGGCCTACCGCTATCCCAAGGGTCGAGCAGCATTGATCTTTCACCGCGAGGGCGACCTTGTCGAGCCCGGGATGATTGAGCGGCAGAAGACCCGCGCGGTCCAGGAGTTAATTCGCTCCAATGCTTTGTTCCTATCGACGGCGGCGTCAGCCAATCATGCGGCTCTTCTGCCTCTGTACCAGTGGTTCAGTCGCAATTTGATCTTGGCGCAAGCGGAATCTCGGCCGTGGCGGCAAGCGCTTACGACGAAGATGATTGGCGAAGACGCCTATCGCCAACGTGTCCTAGCTCTGCTCCAAGCCGCCGACCTAGGGGTCACCTCAGCGCAGAAGCGCGAGCCTGACCCCGTCATGCAGGAACGCTTCCGCCGTGCCGTACGAATTTTGGAAGGCATAGAAGACGAACCCGAGAGCGAAGAGGGCCCTACCTTTGAGGAGCTTGGTGTTGAGCTCATTCACAGAGGCACCGGCGGTGAGGAGGTTGCGCTGCAAGCTGAGGATGAGTCGCTGGGAACTAGCGTGTGGTTTGGTCTGATTGGCCCGGTGGTTCAGGCGCTTGACTCAGGCTCGGTATTCCTTGCGGACGAGCTCGACGCAAGTCTTCACCCCGCGCTAGCGACAGAACTCGTCCGCCTCTTCCAAGAACCGGAAACGAACCCCAAGCGGGCGCAGTTGGTATTCAACTCCCACGACCCGACGCTGCTTGGGGATTCAGTCGGTGACCGCTTGCTAGGACGCGATCAAATCTGGTTTACGGAAAAGTACCGGGATGGAAGCACGAACCTGTACCCGCTAGTCGACCTTGAGCCGCGCAAGCAAGAGGCAATCGGGAAGCGCTATTTGGATGGGCGATACGGTGCAACGCCGATCCTCGATCAACAAGAGTTTGCTTCCGCCGTGGCCTACGCAGTTGACCATTGAGAGAGCGCTCTACCGGGGCACCACGGCGCGCCAAGGGTGATCGAGCGCGCCGGGAGATCTTGGTCTTCACAGAGGGAGCAAAGACCGAAGGAGGCTACCTGTTGCCTTGGCGGCGGGAATTTCGGGACCGCCTCTTGATCTCAGTTGATTCGTTCCACGGTGTTCCGCAGTCGCTCGTTGAGAGGGCAGTCTCAACGAGGAAGGCAGAGTTACGCGACCAGAGAAGAGGCCGAGGACGGGCCCACGACGAGATCTGGTGTGTATTTGACGTCGATTCGCATCTGAACATTAGAGAAGCCGTCCAGCAAGCGGAAGACAATGGGATCTGCTTGGCCATTTCCAATCCCTGCATCGAACTGTGGTTCATCCTCCACTTTGAGGATCAGACC
Source organism: bacterium (assembly GCA_028820035.1). Lineage (GTDB taxonomy): Bacteria > Actinomycetota > Acidimicrobiia > Acidimicrobiales > Bin134 > Poriferisocius. The sequence continues at coordinate 3,727 of JAPPKI010000013.1, forward strand.
GCCTACATCAGCCGAAACAAAGCTCAGTCCAGATCGGCAGAACTTCTTGGGTGCGAAAAAAACCTGTCTCAAGAAGCCAGGGACCTCCTCTACAGCCGCTTTGAAGACGCAAGCCAGCGAGCCCGGCTGTTAGACATCAAGCACAAAGGGGACGGATCGCCGCTTAGGTCAA
>JAPPKI010000361.1 GCA_028820035.1 bacterium
GACTTGGCCCGCTTCGACGAGCTTGGCGAGCTCTTCGCCCACGGAGTGCTCACCTCCACCAGCTCGGCTGATCCCGACGACGGCATGTCGGGCGATGACGTCGCCGCGTTCTACGCGGCCACCAACAAAGTCCACGGCGACGGCACACTGCGCACCCGGCATGTGGCTAGCAACGTGATCGTCGATGTTGCCGATGACGGGCAGACAGCCGCCGCCCGCTCGTACTTCGCCGTCCACCAGGGCACAGATACACTGGCCCTTCAGCCCATCGTGGCGGGCCGCTACGAAGATGACTTCTCCCTGGCCGATGGACAGTGGCGTTTCGCCCGCCGGATGGTGATTGTCGACCAGATTGGCGACATGCGAGAGCACCTCACCTTCGACCTGTCCGAAGGAGACGTGCGCTATACCGACCATGTGGAGTCCGGATGAGCGACCCGCCGACACGCCGGGCGCCGCCGGGTTGGTACGCCGAGCAGGGCCAACGCGGTTTTCGATATTGGGATGGCGAGTCGTGGGCCGAACCGATGGGAGATCCGGTTCGAATCCCGGGAGCTGGGAACGGCAATCGGGCCTCTTCGAGCTTTCATAGGGCAGGACTTGCCCTCATGGGTGCCGCAGTGGCCCTGCTGATTGCCGGGCTGCTGCTTCCCTGGGCCGATGCCGGTTCGAACAAGTGGGGAGTGGTAGACGGCGACCTTCCGTGGCTGGTGGGTCGGGGAGGGGTGGCTGATTCCTGGCTGCTGATTCCAGTGGCCGCGGTGATGGTGTGGGCGCTGCTGGTGGCGGCATTGTTCGGGAGCGGCCGGCAAATGTGGCTGACGGCTGTGGTCGCGGGACTGGTTGTCATGGGGTTCTGCCTGGCGGAAGGGCTGGCCCTTGATGACGACCTGGATGCGTCGGGCGCCGAGGTTGGCTTGGGCTTGTTCTTGGCTTATGCCGGAGGGGCGTCAGCCGCGGTCGGCGGGGTGCTACTCAAGCCAGCCCGATGAGGTTGACCGGCTAAGTATCGTCGTCGCTTTCGTCTTCCTCAGCTTCGTCATCCTCGACGGCATCGGCGATGGGAGTGCCCTTGGAGCGAGTGAGCGGCAATTCCACCACCATCTCGGTGAACTCTCCCAGCTCGGTGTTCACGGAGATGGTGCCGCCGTGCTCGCGGATGATGTCGTTGGACAGGGCCAAGCCCAGTCCGGTGCCTTCGTTGGTGGGCTTGGTTGTGAAGAACGGGTCGAAGATCTTGGCGGCAACATCGGGGGGAATCCCGTTTCCGTTGTCTCGCACTCTGAGAATGGCGCTGTCTTCGGTGCGTTGGCTCTTCAACACCACGGTGGGGGTGTAGTCGCCCAACGTGTCGGACTCGATCAGTTCCTTCTGCTTCTTGTTGGTGGCGTAGCCGGCGTTGGCCACAAAGTTCAAGAACACCCGACCGAGATCTTGGGGCACAACCTCCAGCTGGCCCATATCCGGGTCGAACTCCTCCTCCAACAAGACCTGGAACTCGGGGTCCTGGGCTCGGGCGCTGTGGTAGGCCAGCAGTGAATGCTCATGGATGAGATCGTTGATGTCGGTCATCTGAGTCTCGCCCCCGCCTCGGCCCATTAGCAGCATGTCTTGAACGATCCGATTGGCCCGCTTCCCGTGCGACTGGATGCGCTCGAGGTTGTCATTGAGGTCTTGGTTGATCTCCTCGATCAGGCCCTTGTCCTCATCGGATAGGTCGTCGATGAACTCCTCATAGATCTCGGCCATCTCTTCGAGCAACTCGGCCGATGCTGCGGAGAAGTTGTTGATGAAGTTGAGCGGGTTGCGGATCTCGTGGGCAACGCCGGCGGTAACCTCGCCCAGGGCAGCCAGCTTCTCCCGGGCCACGATCTGATCTTGGGCCTGGCTCAGCTCTTCCAGCACCTCTTGCAGCTCGTCGTTGCGCTCGCTCAGCTCCTGGGCAAGCTGTTCCACCAGGTTCAGCCGCTGGATTTCCAACGCGTGGCGACGGAACACCTCCAAAGCTGATGCCATCTCGGCGATCTCATCGCTGCCGCTAACCTCCACCTCTTCTTCCAATTCGCCTTTCGCCAGTGTCCGCATGCGACCGGACAACCGCCCGATTCGGCGCAATAGAACCCGTCCGATGAAGAGCCAGCTGATAAGTCCGGCTCCGATAACACCGATGACGCTGATGATCACCAGCAGGATGCGAGCGGTGTTTATGGTTTGAGCCGAGTTCTCGGTGGCCTGATCGGCTCCGGCTTGGGCGGCTTGGACGATGGCGTTGACCTCAGACAAGAGGTCCACTGCCACCTGTTGGTTCTGGGCCAGAAGGCTGTCTTGACGCTCGACGATCTCCAAGCGGTCGACCGACACTTGGAAGGCGCTGTCGCTGCCGCTGCCCAGAGCCAAGAGGCGATCGACTGCCGACTCCAGCCCCGGAGCATTCTCGGAGGCGGCGATGGCCGCCAAGCTGATACGGATGCGGTCGGTGGTCGACTCGAAGCTTTCGATCAGCGGCTCGACAAAGTTCGCCTCGGAGGCGATGAGGGCGCTGCCCATCAACTCGGTGACCTGGGCCACGTCGGCTTGCAAGGCGTTGAGGTGCCGATAAAGGAGGAGCTGATCCCCTGAAGTTCGAGTGACGGCATTTGTTGGATGGGATTCGAAGTCTCGATATCCCGTGACCTGGAAGAAAAGCTGGTCGTCGATGGCGGGAATGATGATCCCCTCCACCTCATCGTGCAGGGTGGGAATCTGGAACTGGAGCACTTCAATTCGCCTGCTCAGGCTGTAGAAGTGGGGCATATCGGCGGTAATCGTGGTGATGTTCTGCTCTAGGGCATCGGCGACCGCCGAAATCCCCTGAACGTGAACGTCATCGGGGTTGTTGCGCAGGAGCGTCTTGAAGAGATCTTGGAACTTCCGTTGGGCGTCAGACACCTCAGCGGAGATGACGGGGAACTGGCTGGGAGACGCGGTGGTAAGGCGGGGAGCGGCCGCTACAAGCGCGTTGCTGAATTCTGCCAGGCTGAACGCTCCCGCCAGCTCGGGCACGCTCTCCTCGCTGACCCGCTTCTGGCTTCTGTCCACGTTCGTGAACGAGATCCAGCTCACAACACTGGCCACAATGGTCAGCACCACCGCGCCAAAGATTCCGGCGTAGAGCTGTGTGGAGATCCGGCGATGGAGAGCGGGCCTCGGTGCCTCGGTGGAGGAGCCTTCGGGCGTCGGGTCGGGGGAGATAGTCACATCAGTCATGGACTGACTTCTCCCATAGAAGCCTCCGACCGGTAGGTGCCGTTGGCATCGATCACTGTCAAAAAGATCGCGTCGGAGCCTTGGTTGTCTACTGCTCGGTCGGCTTCTTCTCCGAAGTCGAGGTCGAATCCGTCGATGTCAAACTGACCAGCGCCCAGGATGTTCTCCAAGAAGCAGTCACGAGTGAGAGCGGCACCGCATGCCTCGAGACCGGCGATGGCCATTCGGCCTGCAATGTAGCCCTCCAAAGACACGAAACCCGGTTCGGCTTGAGGGTCGTAGGCCGCCAATGCCTCGGTGTAGGAGGCTACCACTGGCACCGACTCATCGTGGGGGAAGGGTACGACTTGGGTGACGTATACGCCTTCGCCTTCCGAGCCGAGTTCAGCGGCCAGCGCGTTGCTGCCCACAAAGGAGACGGTCATGAAAATGGGATCGAAGCCGATGTGGCGGGACCAAGAGATAAGGGCGGCAACCGGCTGATAGGCGCCAATGATGATGACCGCCTCAGGATTGCCCAGCCTCAGGTCCAACAGGCCCGACTTCACTGCGGTGGTATTGCGGGGGTACACGCCGGTGGCCACAAGCTCCATACCCCGGCGATCCATGGCGGCCAACGCCCCGTTGTATCCGGCTCTCCCGA
>JAPPKI010000005.1 GCA_028820035.1 bacterium
ATCGGCATGCAGTCTCGCCCGGCCATGGAGTGGGCCCTGCGGATCATGGCCAACCTCATGGACCCCGACAACCCCGGACCAGCCGAGTACATCTACAAAGCCGCCGAAAAGGTCTCCACGGTCTCATCGATGTCGTCGTCGGCGTGGGCCAGGCTGGGGAAGAGGGCTTCGTAGGGGCCGGGGGCGAACGCCACGCCCGCTTCGAGGAGGGCGTGGAACACCCGGGGATAGACGCCGTTCTCGGCGGCGGCCTTGGCCTGGTCGAAATCGGTTGGCGCGTCGGCGCAGAAGAATACTCCGAGCAGTGATCCCACTCGGGGTACGGTGCAGGCCACGCCCGCGGCGGTGGCGGCTGTGGTCATGCCGTCGGCCAGTCGGGCCGCGGTGTCGGTGAGGGTGCGGTAGGCGTCGGGGGTGAGCTGTTCCAAGGTGGCCAACCCGGCCGCGGTGGCCAACGGGTTTCCCGACAGGGTTCCGGCCTGGTACACGCCGCCCAGCGGGGCCAGGTGCTCCATCAGATCGGCTCGCCCCCCGAAAACGCCGATGGGCAATCCGCCGCCCACCACCTTGCCGAAGCACCACAGGTCTGGAGTCACCCCGAACCACTCGGTGGCCCCGCCGGGGGCCAGGCGGAAGCCGGTGATGACCTCGTCGAACACCAACAGGGTGCCGGCCTCGTCGCAGGCGGCTCGCAGCCCCTCCAGGAATCCGGGGACCGGGGCCACCACACCCATGTTGGCCGCCACCGGCTCCACCACTACCGCAGCCACCTCGCGGTCCACGGCGGGAATCTGGTTGTAGGGCGCCACCACGGTGTCGGCCACCGCTCCGGGGGTGACGCCGGCCGAATCGGCCAGGCCCTGATTGGCCACGCCGCTGCCCCCGGCGGCCAGCAGGCCGTCGCTGTGGCCGTGGTAGCAGCCGGCAAACTTGATGATCTTGGTGCGTCCGGTGGTGCCCCGGGCCAGCCGGATGGCGGCCATGGCCGCCTCGGTGCCACTAGAGGTGAGCCGCGTCCAGTCCATTGCCGGTACTCGCTGGCACAGCAGTTCGGCCAGCAACACCTCGCGTTCGGTGGGTGCCCCATAGCTGGTTCCGTCGGCCGCGGCTTTGGCCACCGCTTCTGTCACCGCCGGGTGGGCATGGCCCAAGATGCCGGGGCCGTAGCTCTGCACGTAGTCGATGTAGCGCCGCCCCTCCACGTCCCACACGTAGGGCCCCTCGGCCCGGGCCACGAAGTACGGGGTGCCCCCCACCGAGCGGAACGAGCGCACCGGGGAGTTGACCCCGCCGGGGATCACCCGCCGCGCCCGCTCGAACAACCCCTGGTTGGTGACCATGCCCGCGATCCTAGAGTTTGGGTCCTTCCAATTCGGCAGCGGGAACCCGGTGAGCCTCAGCGGCTGAAGAAGTCCTCGAGGGCGGCGATCAGGCCGTGGATGGTGTGCTCAGCGGCCTCGATGGCTACCTCCAAGCCCCGGTCGCGGGCGGTGGCGGAGGTGATGGGGCCGATGCTGGCCACCATCTGAGGAACCGCGTCGGCGCCGTAGGCGTCCACGAAGTTGGTCACCGTGGACGATGAAGTGAAGGTGATGACCTCGGCGTCGGCGAGCAGAGATGCCGCATCGGGATCGACGGCAGGAGCCACGGTGCGATAGGCGGGAACCACATCCACTTCCCAGCCGGCGGCGGCCAGACCGTTGGGCAGCACATCGCGGGCGGTTTCGGCCCGGGGGATGAGCACTCGACCGGGGCCGTCGGGCCCAACCTCATCAGACAGAGCTTCCAGCAGGGCCTCGGCCACGAATTGCTCGGCCACCAAATCGGCGACGACGTTGCGTTCGGTCAGCGCGGCGGCGGTGGCCGGGCCGATGGCGGCCACTTGAACCCCTCCGAGGCTGCGGGCGTCGCGCAAGTGCTCGAAGAACCGGGCCACCCCGGTGGGCGAGGTGAACACCACCCAGTGGTAGCCGCCCACCTCGGCTGCGGCCTGTACCAGCCGGCCGAGATCCTCGGGGGGCTCAAAGGCAATGGCCGGCAGCTCGATGACCTCTGCCCCCCGTTGGCGAAGTTCGGCGGCCAACGCGGTGGCTTGGGACTGGGCCCGAGTCACCACGATACGGCGGCCGAACAAAGGCCGGTTCTCAAACCAGGCCAGATCGGCAGCAGCCACCTCGCCGATGACGATGGTGGCCGGCGGTTGGGGATCCAAGTCGGCCAGGGTGGCCAGGGTGGCCCGCAGTGTGCGCTGGTTGGGGCGGGTGCCCCACTGGACTGCGGCCGCCGGGGTGCCGGGGGCCATGCCTCCGGCGATGATCCGTTCGCAAATGGCTCGGCAGCGGGCCGCGCCCATGAGCACCACCACCGTGCCGCCCAGCGCGGCCACTGCCTCCCAATTGACCGATCCCTCCCCTTTAGCCGGATCCTCGTGGCCAGTGACCACGGTGAACGAGGTGGAGGAATAGCGCATGGTCACGGGGATCCCGGCGTAGGCGGGAACCGCCACCGCGGAGGTGATGCCGGGAACAACTTCGAAGGCGATCCCGGCCGCGGCCAGCGCGGCGGCCTCCTCGCCGCCGCGGGCGAACACGAACGGATCGCCGCCCTTGAGCCTTACCACCTCCTGTCCGGCCCGGCCCCGCTCCACCAGCAAGGCGTTGATGTCCTCTTGGGAGGTGCGAGGCCCGCCCGGCTGTTTGCCCACCGAGATGCGCTCGGCATCGGCCGGGGCCAAATCGAGCAGCGAGGCCACCGACAGCCGGTCGTACACCACCACATCGGCACTGGCCAGAACCTCAGCCCCTCTCAATGTCAAAAGAGCAGGATCGCCCGGCCCGGCGCCAACCAGATAGACAGTCATCGGGCCACCCGAGCCAGCTTGAAATACCCGGTCACCAGGCCACCCGAGCCAGCTTGAAATACCCGGTCACCAGGCCACCGTATCCAGCAGCTGGCGGGCCAACTCCCGTCCCAGGGCCTCCCCATCGTCGCCTTCGCCCACCGCGGTATGGCACCGGCCGTCGAGACCGTCGGCCAGCACGGCCCGCATGGCCAGCGTGGTGCCATCCACATGGGCGTGGGCACCGGCGGGCAGCGTGCAATCGCCGCCCAGGGCAGCTAGGAACGCCCGCTCGGCATCTACCTCCCGGCGGGCCACCGGGTCTTGGATGACAGCCAGCAACTCGCACGCCCGCCGATCATCGGCTCGGCATTCCACTGCCAGGGCCCCTTGGCCCACTTGAGGCACCATGGCTTCGCAGGCCAACACATCCACCACCGGCGGATGCTCGCCCAAGCGGTCCAAAGCGGCCTTGGCCACCACTACCGCGTCGAAGTCGGCGGCTTTGGCCAGACGGGTGCCGATGTTGCCCCGCAGCTCGGCGAACCGCAGATCGGGGCGTAGCTCCCGAAGCTGGACTCGGCGGCGGGCTGAACCCGTGGCTACCAGTCCCCCCTCGGGCAGATCCGACAATCGACAGCCCACCAGCACATCCCGGGGGTCGGCCCGGCGGGGCACGGCCGCGATTATCAGGCCATCGGGGGTGGCGGCAGGGAGGTCCTTGGCCGAGTGCACCGCGAAATCGGCCCGGCCGTCGAGCACGGCGGCTTGTACTTCTTTTACGAACACCCCCTTGCCGCCGATGGCCGAGATCGGCGTTTCCGCTTGGCGGTCGCCCGCGGTGGTTACCAGAAGCGGCTCGACATCGGCGGCGCGGCTCAGCAGGTCGGCGATGTGAGCGGTCTGCCAGCGGGCCAAGGCGCTGCCTCGGGTGGCGGCCCGCAGCATGGGACTAGAGATCGAACAGGTCCCGGAGTGCTTCGGCCAGTCGGTCGCCCCGCGGCGATCCGGCCGCGTCCTTCAGCCTGACGGTGGGCTCGTGCA
>JAPPKI010000077.1 GCA_028820035.1 bacterium
CCGAGCCAGTGGGTCTGCTTGTGCTGGAGCCTGTCCGAACCCTTGTCGAAAAGCTGGTCCTGTTGCATGCAGCAGCCACTTGTGACGACGAGCACCGAAAGGCCATCACTGCGCGCCACTACTACGACGTCGATCAGTTACTCCAGAACGGGGCAGTGCTCGAACACCTTGCCCAAGACCCCATCGACATCATGGTCAGAGAAGTAACGCAGCATTCTCAAGCCGTTGGGCTGTCTGCCTCTGCACGTCCTCCTGGCGGTTTCGCTGCTAGCCCGGCGTGGGATACCGGCGCCGCCTCTGTTGCCGCTGCTGCCTACCGATCCGTAACCCAAACCCTTCTGTGGCCCAGTGCCCCGGTATCGACGTTTGAGCAATGCTGCCAGCGCATTCACACACACCATTCGGTCCTCTGAACCCTTGGCTGAGTCTCCCCGGTGGCTTGCCTCTAAGAGGTCGTGAATAGCGCGGATGAGGCCAGACCTATCTCCCCGAAAGTCTGCGCCACCTACCCCACCTCGACCTCAATTTGGGTCACATAGATCTCCTCGCGTCGCCGCAGCTCGATCTCATCGACAGATGCACTCTCAAGGAACAGCGTGAGGGCTTCGGCAAGGTTCTCTCGTGCCCCGGTGATCGTCTCTCCCTGGCTTGCAATATCGACCTCCGGGCAGAATGCGACGTAACCACCGCCCTCGGATTCGATGATCGCCGTAAAGCGCCTGCTCACCTCAGACCTCCCTTTGCAAAATTACCGGCTAGCGGTGCATCGGAGACAGGTGAACCTGCACGAGAGCGGGTCTGGCGGTCACAGAAGCGTTTGGAGGGTCAATCGGATGGCCGGAGCGGACTTGGGGAAGCGACTAGCCATTTCCAGAAGCGCAGCCGGCTGGTTTCCTCCGATTCGCAGCCAGCGTTTGAGCGCTTCGAGAGCTTGGTCGGTTCCGTAGAGGTGCCGCAGGCGGTACGCATCGACGATGGTCCGGGTCGGGCTGTAGATGCCTATGGCCAGTCGGTCGGTAACTGGAGTCGTCGTGCGGCCGACGTCGAAGGTGTCGGAGTCGAATCGGTGCCAGGTGACCGGTGCCTCTGTTTTGGGCGGCCGTTGCGACCGGGGCAGTGCGACGTTGATGGCCAGCGGGATGTCGTCGGTCAGGTCGTGGTATGCCAGCGCCGATGTCAAGCAAAGCGTTGCCTTCGGTGCGCGGATGGCGATCTCGACCAGATCAGGGTCAGCCTCGAATCCTGGATGGGCGTAGATGCCTCGGGCGATACGGTCAATATCGCCGCGATCCCGCATCCGATAAAGGTCGCGATCAGAGATGCCAGCGTGGCGCGCGTCGGCATGAGTGAAGACTTCCTGCAAACCGGTGATCGCTTTCGCAGACATGTATGAAAGTGTAGCCAGATAGATATCATCTGGCTACATATTCATACGGAGGGTTGGCAAAGATAACCCCGCCATGCCCTGCTGAACAGGGCAGGCGGGGAATACTGAGGTCGATCTATCCGAGCGCATCGGCAATCTCAATGGAATACTGAGGGCACTATGGCCGATGAACATTCTGGGGTGGGGACACTCGCGTCTCGAATTGCTGTCCTAGAAGAGCGAGTAACACGTCTAGAAGAGCACTCGGTGGAGAAAGTGATCGACTTGCGCGAGATCACGAAGGAAGAGGCAAGAGACGAGATCATCGATCTATTCGCCACCGGGGAGGTCCTCTACTACTCGGACATCGCGGAGCGCCTGCGACTCGAGCTGGAAATGGTCGTGGACATATGCCAAAGGCTCATAGATGAGGGGTTGATCTACGTCGCCGATCACGCAGTTTGAGACTTCATCCCCCAGGCGAGGCAGATCGCCGATCTGCTGTTTTCCTTTTGCGCAATCTGCCCAAAATGCCCCAAGAGTCAGGAAAGAGGCCCCGGTTCACGGTGACTGACGGCAGCACCTTGGGCATGCGGACTTCGTTCTCATCGTGGTCGCTGCCCTGGGGTTCGGTGCTCATGTGATCAGGCTATCTGCAAGAGCCAGTTCATTCGATGCCTTCCGATAAGCCCAGAACCCCACCACTTGATGAGACACCCCATCGAGCCGCCTATCGTGTTCCTGCATGGCCGACAAGCAGATCTACGTGATTGCTGGCCCTAACGGTGCGGGAAAGACCACGTTTGCGATGAGTCATTTGGCAGCCGAGGTGCCTGGTCTGCACTTCGTCAACGCCGATCTCATTGCTGCTGGGTTGTCGCCGATTGATCGCGGTACAGGCATGGAAGCCGCAGCCGGCCGGCTGATGCTGGCTGAGATCAACCGTCTGGCTGCCCAGGGGCGCAGCTTTGCTTTCGAGACCACCCTGGCGGGCCGCAGCTACCTGAGGCACATCGATCGGTGGCGGCGCGACGGCTATTGGGTTGTCCTGGTGTATCTGAGCCTTGGCAGCCCTGAGGATGCTGTGCGGCGGGTGGCAGAGCGGGTGAGACAGGGAGGCCATTCGGTGCCCAAAGATGTGGTTCGCAGGCGCTTCGATGCTGGACTACGGAATCTGCATGAGCTCTACATTGGTAGGGTTGATGAGTGGAGAGTGTTGGACAACTCCGGACCAGTGCCGCTGCTTGTCGAACAAGGCGTGAACCATGACTGAGCCGAGCGAAATCGACCAGAAGGGCTCTGGCGACCATCCCCCTATCCTGCGCGGCGAGGAGTTGACCGAATCCATCCTGCGGTCGCTGAAGCTGGCCGCCAAGCAAGCTCATCTCGTGGCATATCAAACCGGCACGGGGGTGGTGACGCGGCGCAACGGCAAAATGGCCGTCGTGCCTCCCGACCCGGCCATGTACGAAGACCTCATTCCGCCTCCCTTCCAACCGAGCGACTAGGGGCTTTCGGCGGCTAACTCAGTCCTTGTGGATGTCGAATAGTTCCAGGCGGCCTGTTTGGTTGGCCCAGGCGATGATTTGGGCGTCGGCGGTGGCCAGCTGGAAGCCGCCTTGGAGTGCGGTGGCGACGATCATGCGGTCCATCGGGTCCTTGTGGAAGCCCTCGTCTTCAAGCTGAACGGCGTGCACCATGAGGTCTCCGGTGGGAGCGATCTCCCGGAGGCCGTCAGACAGCAGGCGCAACCGCAGATTGGCCGTCGGCGGCAATGATCTGAGACACCCGATTAGGCGGAACGGCGATCTGGCGGGCGAGTTCGGCCGGTGTGATCCCGAACTCCTCCAACTCGCACTTGAGCACCTCCCCCGGATGAACAGTTTCTTGCAACATTCCTGACTCCCGGTCTTATAGCCAAAGAAAGACCCGGCCCTCGTGGAGCCGGGTGGGTGTGTCAAATGTACCGCGTCAACTAGCCAACCTCGACCTCAATTTGGGTCACGTAGATCTCCTCGCGCTGCCGCTCGATTTCATCGACAGATGCACTTTCGAATAGCAGCGTGAGTGCTTCGGCAAGATTCTCTCGTGCCTCGGTGACCGATTCTCCTTGGCTTGCGACATCGACCTCCGGGCAGAACGCGACGTAGCAGCTGCCTTCGGATTCGACTATGGCTGTGAAGCGTCTGTTCACCTCACACCTCCCGTCGCGAAATTACCGGCTAGCGGTGCACCCGCTGTTTGAATTCGCTCCTTGCTGAACCCACTTCACAATCTGTGGGTTGAAAGCCCCGGAAACTGTGGGCTGGAAGCCCCGGAAACTGTAGGCCGGTGACAATCCAAGTGGATTTCAGTGTTCTCCTCACAGCTCAAAACCGTTCAGGGCTCCGCTCCGGATCCCCCAGAATCGTGGGAACTCTGCTGTGACGTGAAACCCAAACCGCCGTTACCGAGGAGATTCTCTCCAGCACCCAGAGGGCACTGTCGTAGTGATCGCCGAGTGTTAGGTGGTGGAT
>JAPPKI010000447.1 GCA_028820035.1 bacterium
GGGAGTTCAAGATCTACGCCTCCGAGGGCCAGCTTTACGAGCCGGTGGACCACGACCTGCTGCTGTCCTACGCCGAGGGCCAGGACGGCCAGCTCTTGGAGGAGGGCATCACCGAAGCGGGGTCGCTGGCCTCGTGGACGGCGGCGGCCACCAGCTACGCCACCATGGGCGTGCCGATGGTGCCGTTCTACTCGTTTTATTCCATGTTCGGATTCCAGCGGGTGGGCGACCTGATCTGGTCGGCAGCCGACTCCCGGGCCCGGGGATTCTTGATGGGCGCCACCGCGGGGCGCACCACACTGCTGGGCGAGGGTTTGCAGCACCAGGACGGGCACAGCCACCTGCTTGCGTCGACCGTGCCGGCCTGCTGCGCCTACGACCCGGCGTTCGCCTACGAGCTGGGCGCCATCGTGCGGGCCGGCCTGCACCGGATGTACGGCAACGGCGGGGGCGACGACGTCTTCTACTACATCACCATCTATAACGAGAACTACCGCCAGCCCCGCCGGGCCGACTTCATCAGCGATGAGCACATCCAGTCGGGGCTGTACCAATGGAACCATGCGCTGGACGGCGCCGACCAGCAGGCTTCGATCATCTTCTCGGGCACTGCCCACCAGGCCGCCCGCGACGCCCAGGCCGAGCTGGCCGAGCGCTACGGCATCGGCGTGGACCTGCTCAGCGCCCCCTCCTTCAAGGCGGCCCGGGAAGAGGCCCTCGAGGTGGAGCGCTGGAACCGCCTGCACCCCGACCAGGAGCCCCGGGTGCCGATGGTGACGCAGCGTTTGGCCGGTGGGAGGGGCCCGGTGGTGGCGGTCACCGATTACATGACGATGGTTCCCGATCAGATCGCCCGCTGGGTGCCCCGCCGGTTCATCCCCCTGGGGACAGACGGCTTCGGCCGCTCCGACACCCGCGAGTCGCTGCGCCGCTTCTTCGAGACCGACGCCGGCAGCGTGACTGCCGCCATATTGAGCGCGCTGGCCGCCGAGGGCAGCCTTGACCCGGCCGCGGCCAAAGACGCCATTGCCCGCTACGACCTTCTCAACCCCCACTTCGACCCCACCGGTTAGCGAGGCAATGGCCCCTGGGGCCAGTTGGCTTTAGGCCAACGTCAGGCCGGTTGGAGCTGGTTCAACTCGGTGACGTTGTCGAGGAGGATCTTCTTCTTGGTGGCATCGTCGAAACCCTTGTCCTTCAGCTCCACCAGGTAGTCGAGCGGCTGGGGCATGCCCTCGATGTGGGGCCAGTCGCTGCCGAAGATCACCCGGTCGTCCCCCATGTAGTGGACCACCTCGGCCACGTCGTCCTCCCAGAAGGGGTTGATCCACACGTGCTGGCGGAACAGCTCCGAGGGATCTTCTTTGAACCAGCCAATGCTCTTGTGGGTGGCCTGGCCCAGCTTGCGGAACATGTCGCCCAGGAACTGCGATCCGTTCTCCACCGAGGCGATCCGCAGGTTGGTGAACCGCTCAAACAGTTTCTCCAGCGCCAGGGTGATCAGGTAGTCGTAGGCAGCCCTCTCGATGTTGTAGGCCTTGATGCTGGGCTTGTACTTGCGCTCCTTGGCCATCCCCGTCGACGCGAATCCGTCCACGTCGTAGCCGTGGGTGGTGTAGCCGCTGTCGCCGGCGTGGACCACTGCGCAGATGCCCGACTCGTTCACCCGGGCCCAGAACGGGTCGAAGTGCTCGTCGGCCGGCGACATGAACCCCTCGGCGGTCCAAACCGCAGCGGGGCGCATCACGATGGTGCGGGCACCTTTGTCGATCGCCCATTCAAGCTCCTGGCAGGCCCAGTCCACGTCGCCCAAGGCAATGTAGGGGGCGGCGAAGATGGTGTCTCTGTAGGCAAATCCCCACTGTTCATCGAGCCAGCGGTTGAATCCGCCGAACAGAGCGCACACTGCCTCGATGTCCTCTTTGATGAGCTCCTCGTAGAGCACGCCCAGCGTGGGGAACAGCCACACCGACTGAAGCCCCTGCTGGCGGACCTTGTCGACCCGGGCGTCCCGGTCGTCCACGTAGTAGCGGGGCAGTTTCTCCCGCTTGCTCAGCATCTCGGCGGGGTTGCGGCCCTCGGGGTTGCCCCGGAAGTAGTCGTGCATGGCGCCGGGCAGGGCGATCGGATCCCAAGTGGGGTTCACCACCGCGTGGCTGATCTGGCCGCCCACCAGGTGGTAGCGGCGGCCGTTCACCTCGGCCCACTGCACACAGCGGGGACGCATGGCCGGGTCCACATAGCGGGTGAAGGCGTCCGCCGCCTCGTAGTAATGGTTGTCGCAGTCGAAGGGGATGTAACCGAGATCGTCCACGAAACCAGGCTACCGCCGGGTAGTTGGCGGTGCCCTCTTGGACGCCGGGTCCCCGCCTGCCAGCAGGCGCGCTACCGTCGGCCCCGTGTCTAAGACTCATGAATCTGAGCCCGCCATCCGCACCGAAGACCGGGAGCGGGTCCGCTACATCACCCTGAACCGCCCCGAGCGGCGCAACGCTTTGACCATGGCCCAGCTCGGCCAGCTTTTTGACGCCCTGGCCGAGGCCGACGCCGCGGCTGATGTCGGCGCCATTGTGGTCCAGGGTTCGGGCGAGGCGTTCTGCTCGGGAATCGACCTCGACCCCGACGAGATCGACCTCGACTACGACTCCCGGTCGTTCGAGCAGGAGCTGGCCCTAGTGGAGCCGTTCCGGCGGTTCGAGGAGATGTGGCGGCTGCGAACCCCGATTATCGCCTCAGTCCACGGCTATTGCCTGGCGGTGGGCACCGACATCGCCTTTCACGCCGACATGACCGTCTGTGCCACCGACGCCCAGTTCGGCTACCCCATCGTGCGGTCGATGGCCTCGCCGTCCACCCACATGTGGACCTATCTGGCCGGCCCCCAGTGGGCCAAGCGCCTGCTGCTCTCCGGCGACATGATCGACGGCATCACCGCAGCCCGAGCCGGATTCGTGCTGGAGGCAGTGCCTGCCGACGACCTGGCCGAGCACACCCACGCCCTGGCCCGCCGGGTGGCCACCGTGCCCAACGACATCTCGGCCGCCAACAAGGCCATCTGTAACAAAGTCCTCGAGCTGATGGGCTACACCATGGCCCAAGAACTGGCCCGCGAGCACAACGTGATCGCCCACCAGTCCCCCGCCGCCCAAGAGTTCGGCCACATCATCCGCACCCAAGGCTTCAAAGCCGCCCGAGCCTGGCAAGCCGAGCAATTCGGCTAGCAGCTAACCCTCACCAGCAATCACCGGCAGCGTGAATCCAACATCACGCCTCCACAAAACCCCAGGGACCGCCAGAGCCTGTGCAATACCCGGGGAGGTTCAGCCTGGAGCAGTTCCATGCTCACTACGGCGATCACATCACCAAAGACGACATTTGGGAATACCTCTACGGGGTGATGCACCCCCCCGACTGGCTAGAGCGATACAAGCACGACTTGCAGCGCAATCTCCCGAGAGTACCCCTCGCCCCCGACTTGGAGGCTTTTCGAGCCGCGGGCCGAGCGCTCATGGACCTGCACGTCAACTACGAGACCGTCGACGAGCATCCGGTCGCCTGCCTTGTAGACGGCGAAGCCGACGAAGGAGACGCCGACCCTACCGCCTACCGGATCGACAAGAAGATGCGCTGGGCCAAAGACGGCAGAGAGACCGACCGGTCAGTGTTGGAGATCAACCACCGCTGCAAGCTGATTGACATCCCCGACGAGGCCCACGAATACACCGTGTCGGGCCGCACCCCGATTGACTGGGCCATCGACAGCCTCCGATTCAAACACGACAAACCATCCGGCATCACCGATGACCCCAACGGATGGCACGTC
>JAPPKI010000066.1 GCA_028820035.1 bacterium
CGCCAGGGCCAGCTACTTCGGCGCCCGGGTGCTGATCCTCGACGAGCCCACCTCGGCGCTGGGCGTAAAGCAGTCAGGAGTAGTGCTGAGGCGCATCGTGGAGGCTCGAGACCAGGGATTGGCGGTGATCTTCATTACCCACAATCCCAACCATGCCTACCCGGTGGGAGACCGCTTTGTCATCCTCAACCGAGGAGTGTCCATGGGGAATTGGGCCAAAGAAGAGCTGTCCCAGGCTGATCTGACCCAGCTCATGGCCGGCGGCGCCGAACTTGAAGCTCTCCAGCACGAGTTGGCTGGATCTGGTACGTAGTCGTCGCTCCTGACCGCAACTAACATCTCTGCGTGACTGACGCACCGGGGACCGACATCGCCCGCGATTCGTCCGATATCGAGGTGCTCACCATCGGGCGGGTCAGCGTCGATCTGTATCCCCAGCAAAGCGGGGTGCCGCTGAGCAGAGTGGAGTCGTTTGCCAAGTCGGTCGGCGGCTCCCCCACCAACGTGGCCGTGGCCTGTGCCCGGCTGGGCCGGCGGGCTGCGGTGGTGACCCGGGTGGGCGATGACGGCTTCGGGGAGTACATCCGGAACGAGCTGGCCGAGGCGTTCGGTGTGGAGAGCCGCTATGTGTCCACCGACCCCGAGCTGCGCACCGCCCTGGCCTTCTGCGCTCTCGACCCTCCGACCGACCCACCGTTGCTGTTCTACCGCGAGCCCCGGGGTCCGGAGATGAACATGGTACCCGACGACATCCCCGATATCGCCGCCACCGTGCCAGTGCTGTGGACGGCAGGATCCCGTTTCGCCCAGGAGCCGTCCCGCTCCACCGTGATGGAAGTGCTCCAGCGCCGGAACCGCCGACCTCATACCGTGCTCGACTTGGACTACCGGCCCAGCTTCTGGTCCTCCCCCCAGGAGGCCGGCGAGCACATCGGGCAAGCCGTGGAGCTGGCCACTGTGGCGGTGGGCAACCGAACTGAGTGCGAGATCGCCGTGGGCACCGCCGATCCCCATGCCGCCGCCGACCGGCTGCTGGACTGGGGGGTGTCGCTGGCCATCGTGAAGCAGGGGGAAGCCGGGGTGTTGGTGGCCACCCCGGAGAGCAGGGTGGAGGTGGCGCCCATCCCGGTGGAGGTGGTGTGCGGATTGGGCGCCGGGGACGCTTTCGGGGGCTCCTTGGCCGACGGACTCTTGGCCGACCTCGACCCGGTGGCAATCGTCACCCGGGCCAACGCAGCCGGAGCTATTGTGGCCGGTCGCCTGGCATGTTCACACGCCATGCCAACCCCTTCCGAGATCGACGAGATGCTGGCCCCACACCAGTGACCCCCGCTGAGGCAAGAGCATGACCGGATCCAACACCAAAATCCGCATCTGGATCGACCGGACACCCCCGCCCGGGGTCGAGATCCCCTCTGACGTGGAGTTGGTTGACGGCCCCGACCACGCCGACGGCGTGGTGGTGGCCGCCGATCGGCCCTGGGATGACGATGCCTGTCGGCGGCTGCCCCAGCTCAAAGTTGTGGCCCGCTCGGGCATCGGCTACGACAACGTGGACGTTGCTGCCTGCGCCGCTCACGGCGTGGCGGCCTGCAACACCCCCGACGCCCCCACTGTCTCCACCGCCGAGCACGCGCTGGCCCTGATGCTGGCAGTGACCAAGCGTCTCAAGGGCTCCGAAGCACGCTTGGCTGCGGGTACCGCGGGCGGGCCGGGAAGGCTCACCGGCCCCGGCGCTCTGGAGCTGGACGGACGAAGCTTGGGGCTGGTGGGGTGCGGGCGGATCGGCAGCCTTCTTGGCCGCTATGCCGAGGCGATGGGAATGACCGTGCTGGTTTACGACCCGTATTTGGATGCCGCGCCAATGGGCAGGCTGGTCGAACTCGACCAACTCTGGGCCGAGTCAGACGTGGTGTCGCTGCACGCCCCCGCCACCGCGGAGACCCGCCACATCGTCAACACCGACTCCCTGACTGCCATGCGCCCCGGCGTTGTCATCATCAACTGCGCCCGGGGGGCGTTGGTCGACCAAGAGGCCCTGCTGGCCGCCCTCGACTCCGGCCACGTAGCCGGGGCAGGCCTCGACGTGACCGAACCCGAGCCGCTGCCCCCCAACCACCCGCTACTGGGCCGCGACAACGTGGTCGTCACCCCCCATGTGGCTTCAACCACCACGGTGGGCATTGTCCGCCTCGTGGGGCAAGCACTGGAACAGGCCCTCATTTGGCTGCGGGGCGGGACCCCTGAGCACTTGCTCGACCCCGCGGCCGCCCATCCCGCGGTGGACCGCAGAATCGCCCATGCCGACACCCCCCGCGCCTCATGACCTCTCGGCGACGCCTTGGCATTGCCGTGGTGGGATTCGGCTGGATGGGGCAAGCCCACTCCCGCTCCTACCTGCGGCTGCCCACGCTGTTCGAAGACCGGTCCTACGACGTTGACCTGGTGATCTGCTCCGACAGCATGGAAGCCCGACGAGGCATTGCCGAGAACGACTTCCGATTCCGGGAGACCACCGACGACTGGCGGCCCGCCGTGGAGCACCCCGACGTAGATGCGGTGATCATCTGCGCTCCCAACATGCTGCACGAGTCCTTGGCCATTGCTGCGGCCACCGCCGGAAAGAACGTGTTCTGCGAGAAGCCGGTGGGGGGAACCCCGGGCCAGACCGCCCGGATCGAGCAAGCCTGCCGCCGGGCCGAGATCGTCAGCGGGGTGGGCTACAACTACCGTTTCGCCCCGCTGGTGCTCTATGCCCAAGAGCTCATCGCCGCTGGCGAACTGGGGCAGATCACCAACTATCGGGGCCGGTTCTTCTCGATGTACGGGGCTGACCCCATGGGCCTGCTCTCCTGGCGCTTTCTCATCGACCAAGCCGGGCACGGTGCCACCACCGACATCTTGAGCCATGCGGTGGATTTGGCCCTGATGCTGAACGGCCCCATCACCCGGGTGGTGGGCATCGGTGAGACCTTCATCAAGGAGCGCCCGCTGCCGTCAGGGGCAGGGACCCACTACGACCGGGGCAGCCCCAGTGATCCCACCGGCGAGGTCACCAACGAGGACTACTTCGGCGCGCTGGCTGTGTTTGCCAACGGCAGCCATGGAATGTTCGAGGCCAGCCGGGCCATCGTCGGTCCCCAAAGCCAAATGGCCTTCGACGTCTACGGCACCGAGGGGGCTTTGAGCTGGAACCACGAGACATTGAACGAACTCCAGCTTTTCCGGGCGTCCGACCCCCAGCAGGGCTACACCACTGTTCGGGCCAGCGATCGCCACCCCTTCCACGGCGTCTTCGTACCGGGCGACGCCAACTCCATTGGCTTCGAGGACATGGTGGCCATCCAAGACCACGAGTTCCTCGCCGCGGTGGCCGAGGGGCGGCCTCACAGTGCGGGCATGGAGCAGGCGCTGGCCTGTGTGAGCGTGCAAGCGGCCATGCTGAAGAGCTGGGAGACCGGCACCTGGGAAGATGTGGTATCGCTGAGGATGGATTGAAGGGAGGGCAGCCATGGAGACCGTCCGAATGACAACTTCCGGGGCCATCGTGCGCTACCTGGCCGCGCAGCGAATCGAGATCGACGGCCAGGCCGTCCCCCTGTTCGCAGGAGTATTCGCCATTTTCGGCCACGGCAACGTCACCTGTCTGGGCCATGATCTGGAGCAGGCCGGCGAGGCGCTGCCCACCTGGCGGGGTCAGAACGAGCAGGGCATGGCGCTGGCCGCGGTGGCCTACGCCAAGGCCAACCGCCGCCGCCGTATCATGGCCGCCACCAGCTCCATCGGCCCCGGTGCCACCAACATGGTGACCGCGG
>JAPPKI010000098.1 GCA_028820035.1 bacterium
CCCGAAACTGCTCCACAGTCTCGGTATGGGTCACTATGACGATAACGCTTCGCCCCCGGTGGAGCTCGACCTGCACATGGCTGGTGGGCTCCAACCGCCCCCCGAACCGGCTGCGGGTTTTGCGGACGCCTTTGGCCACCGCCCTTACCTTGCCGTGCCCCCGAGTGCAGAACACCACGATGCGATCGGCCTCGCCCAACTTGTAGGTGCGAAGCACGATTCCTTGATCTCGATAAAGGCTCATTGAAGCGAATCCACGATCCCCTGGTCCCGGTAGAGGCTCACCGGACCAAGCCTCTCACTCCTCGAGCCGGGAGTGGCTCATGGTGCGCCCGTTATCTGACCCGGCCGAAGCGGCGATGGCGGTGCTGGTACTCGGCAATGGCGGCAAACAGGTCGTGGCGGGTGAAGTCGGGCCACAGCACATCGCTGAACACCAGCTCCGAATAGGCCAGCTCCCACAACAGGAAATTGGAGATGCGGTATTCACCCGAGGTGCGGATGATGAGGTCGGGCTCGGGCATCTCCTGGTCGTAGAGGTGGCGGGCAATGGTCCGCTCGTTGATCATGCGAGACGGGGTCCGCTGGGCCGCAATGCGCTTTACCGCGTCCACGATCTCGGCCCGACCGCCGTAGTTGAAGGCCACCGCCAGCGTCATCCGCTTGTTGTGCTGGGTGAGCTCGATGGCCTCGTCCATCTCTTTGATCAAGCCCTTGGGCACTCGCCAATCGCGCCGGCCGATGAAGCGGATCCGCACCCCCATCTCGTTCAGCTCGTCACATCGCCGCCGCAAGATGGTGCGGTTGAAGTTCAGCAAGAACCGCACCTCGTCGTCGGGCCGGTTCCAGTTCTCAGTGGAAAATGCATACACCGTGAGCCACTCGATGCCCAGCTCCAGCGCCCCCTCGATCACATCGAACAGAGCGTGCTCACCCTGCTCGTGTCCCTCGGTGCGGGCCATGCCCCGCTGCTCGGCCCAGCGCCCGTTGCCGTCCATCACGCATCCGACATGGCGGGGAATTCGATTCAGATCCAAGCCATGACCCGACAAGTCCACACCTGCACGGTACTCCCCCGCGAGCCCCGATTGTGTGCGGGAGAAGCCTCCCAATCGGGTTTCTCCCCAATTCCTCCATCGGCCACCACTAGCGTCGGAGTGATGCCCGAAATAGCCGCGCTCGAGGAGGCTCTGGAGGCGGCCGTCGCCGCGTTGGACGGCGGCGGCGAGCGTCGGGCGGGGCAGCGGGCCATGTGTGAAGCGGTGGCTGATGCGATGGAGTCGGGGCGGCATCTGGTGGTTGCCGCTGGCACCGGTACCGGCAAGTCGCTGGCCTATCTGGTGCCGCTGGTTCTGGGTGAAGGCCCCTCGGTGGTGGCCACCGCCACCAAGACCCTCCAAGACCAGCTAGTGAACAAAGACCTCCCCCAACTGGCTGAAGCCCTGGGGCGTCCGGTGCGTTTCGCCGTGCTCAAGGGCCGATCCAACTATCTGTGCCTCCAGCGGTTGGAGGAGCACCTCGCCGACGACCAGTTGAGCATGGACATCGCCGACGGCCCCAGGGCAGAGATCTCTCGGCTGGCTCTGTGGGCTGGGCAAACCGAAACCGGCGACCGGGCCGAGCTGGACTTCGAACCCTCCCCCGCGGCCTGGGACGCGCTCAGTGTTTCGGGCCGGGAATGCCCGGGGTCGCAGCGCTGCCCGTCGGGTGCGTCCTGCTTCGCGGAGAAGGCCCGCCACCGGGCCGATGCCGCCGAGGTCGTGGTGGTTAACACCCACCTCTACTGCCTGCACCTGTTCAGCGACGCCCCGCTTCTGCCCGAGCACGACACGGTCGTCATCGACGAGGCCCACGGCCTGGAAGACATCGTGTCCGATACCGCGGGGCTGTCACTGACCGGAGGGCGGTTCGACGAACTGGCCCGCCGCGTCCGAGCGGTGGTGGCCGAATCGGGCGCCGCGGACGATCTGGAAGACGCCGGTGCACTGCTGCGGGAGGCCTTAGCCCCGTTCCGGGACAAGCCACTGCCGGCTCCGTTGCCCGACGAACTCCAGCGCATGGCCGTCTTGGCCCGGGGCCGGGTGGAGCAGGCCCTCGTCGAGTTGCGGGGAGTGCCCGATGACGCTCCTGGCGACGTCGGCCCCCGCAAGCTGCGGGCCATGCTGTCAGCCGGGGCCCTAGCCGAAGACCTCGCCCGGGCGGTGGAAGCCACGCCCGCCGAGGTGGCCTGGGTGTCGGGCACCGAGACCGCGCCCGCGTGGCGAATAGCCCCCATCCAACTGGGGGAACTGTTAACCGAGCACCTGTGGGAGCACACCACCGCAGTGCTGACCAGCGCCACCATCCCGATGAACCTGGGCGAGGTGCTGGGGCTGCACCCCGACGAGCACGACGCCGTCGACGTGGGCAGTCCGTTCGACTACGAGGCCAACGCGCTGCTCTACTGCGCCAAGCACCTGCCGGAACCCCGTAGCCCCGACTACGAGCCAGCCGCCCACGAGGAGCTGGCCGCCCTGATCGAGGCCGCCGGAGGCCGGACTCTGGCCCTGTTTACCAGCTACCGGGCCATGGACCGGGCCGCCGAGGTTCTGCGAGGCCAGCTCGACTTCGAGATCTACACCCAGCGCGACCTGCCCAAACCCGAGCTGCTGCGGCGCTTCGGCACCGAGGTGGAGAGCTGCCTGTTCGCCACCATGAGCTTTTGGCAAGGGGTTGATGTGCCGGGAGAGTCGCTGTCGCTCGTGGTGATCGACCGCCTGCCGTTCCCTCGGCCCGACGACCCCCTGCTGGAGGCCCGGCGGGAGCGCTACGGCAAAAAGGCCTTCCGCCTTGTGGACCTGCCCCGGGCCGCCACCCGGCTGGCCCAGGGCGCCGGTCGGCTCATCAGACGGGGCGACGACCGGGGCGTGGTGGCGGTGCTCGACTCCCGGATGGCCACCGCCGGCTACCGATGGACGCTCGTCGACGCCCTTCCCCCGTTCCCCCGCACCGCCGAGCGCGACCAGGCCGAAGTTCTGCTGCGGTCGATTCGCGACGGGGTCTGACCTATAGGTCGGGGCCTAAAGGTCAGGGCTGGCCATGGAGCCCGGCCCGTAGCCGAAGCGGTCGAGCATCTCAGGGCGGCGCTGCCAGTTCTTCTCCACCCCTACGTGCAGCTCCAAGAACACGCCCTTGGGGAGCTGGGCCCGGGCCGCGGTACCCACCTTCTTGAGCACCGAGCCCCGCTTGCCGATCACCATAGGTTTCTGCGACTCCCGCTCTACCAGGATCTCCACCTTGATGCGGGGCCACTCCCATTCGGTCACCGCCACGGTGATCGAGTGGGGTAACTCCTCTCGGGTCACGGCCAGAAGCTGCTCGCGCACCAACTCGGCCACCCAGCGCGCCTCGGGCATGTCGCGAACCATGTCTGGTGGGTACAGCGGAGGGCCGGGCGGCATGAGCTCGCACAACCGTTCCACCAGGGCGTCCACCCCCTTGCCGGTGCGGGCCGAGGTGGGGAAGTATTCGGCGAACCCCAGCTCACCGGCCGCGGCCAACTGGGCCACCACCTTGGAGCGGGGGGCGGCGTCGATCTTCGTCACCACCACGATGGAGTCGGGACCCAGCCGCTCGGCGATGAACCGGTCGCCCCGCCCCAGCGGCCGGGTGGCGTCGATGCACAAGCACACCACGTCCACATCATCGGCGGCGTCGGCCGCGGTGGCGTTGAGCCGCTCCCCCAGTGCGGTGCGGGGCTTGTGGATGCCAGGGGTATCCACGAACACCACCTGCACTTCGTCGCGGTGCAGCACGCCTCGCACCGCGTGGCGG
>JAPPKI010000438.1 GCA_028820035.1 bacterium
ACCTGTGATGTCCTGGCAACCCTTGGCCGTATTCGCTCTCAGCAACCACTACAAGTTCATAAACCTCACCCCTTTGAAGGTTCACAAAGCTTGCCATCAATTGTTGAGGGTTAACTGCCGCCCTATTGTGGAGTTGCCACCTGTTGTGAGAACTAAACCATCGGTATAGGTATGCTGAATAACCTGTGATCTCAGCGTCATCACTCCAGACTGGAGCCCCTATCTCAGCGACAACCGATCCATCTCCATCGAAGGTGAGGCTTACAACGCTGGGCCTGCTTGGTCCGAACCGGGCACAGACTGCGAAATTGTTGCCTACCGGCCATTCTAGACGCTGTCGGTCATAGCAGGTTAGAATAGGGCTACCCTGGAGATTGACCAGCGATGAGGGATCGCCCGCGGCAATGCACCCAGTAATGAAACCGTGGTAGCCCTCTGGAACTTCCCTCGGTGTTTCTAATGACGACGGGGCAAGGCATACAGCTCTCGTACCGCCCGCAGAGAAGCCGCAACAAAAATTGATATGTGATATGCCCAGTAACGAGTGATCAACTTCGTGGCGAAGCACATCGATCCTCTCCACTCCATCTTGGGGTGATCTATCGGCCTGCGGGTAGAGGTAGACCGCTGCTGGACCAGTAGCCAGATAGGCCCTGCCGCCTACTTCACTAGGGTTGGGGGCTCTGCCGGGATTAACAAGAATAATGACCTGGCTAGTTCCAGCTTGTTCTACAGCAGGGGTGGTGCAGTCTTCAGGAGCAACTCCTAATGTTTCTGAACCAGTAAGGACATCCTCCGGCCAAATTAGGTTCCATGGTCTGTCCGGCTCGATTATGCCGCCATGAGTGAATGTGACTTCGAGAAGCCCAGACGACTGAATGCTATAGGATTCGGCAATGTCCTCATTTAGGATTTCAATCAGACGATTCAAGTCGGCACTGGTGTAGGTACCGGGTGGCGCGCAATAGAACACCGGCAGGTTGACTTGGGGGTCGAGGTCAATCTTGATTTGGTCGGTATAACCGGGGGCAACATACTCACGGTTATACTCACGGCGTTCTTTTGTCGGGTTGGCATAAAGGGTAAGGACATACTGCATGTTTGCCATGTGGACTGCGGCTGTGGCCCGCGTCACCGTTGCCTGTGCAGCGATTATCTGAGGAGCACCTATCACGCCGAGCTCATTGAGGCATGCCTGGGCCCTCTGCATTTCGGTGCCCGTTTGGCGGCACACCTGCCCAATTCCTATGCGCCCACCGCTCCTTGAGTCCCCTCGCCATGCTTGAAACAAGCGGTGCAGCCACAACACAAGGTCATCTCCCGAAAGGGGTTCATCGGGTGAGAACTCATCAGCTTGGCCTTTCTCGATGATGCCAGCAGCAGCAAGGCAGCCCGCAAAAGTGGAAATGTCAGATGGACAAACTCCTCCTCCGGACGACAGTACCCACATGATTGAGAGCACTTCGGCGGCCTCGGCGCGTGTCATCTGCTCATCGGGCCGGTAGGCATCGTCTTCGATACCCGAGTACAAACCGAGCGCTCTCATGCACTTTATATGGGGCGCCTCAGGACGCGATGGGTCGACATCGCTGAATTGCGGAACTCCGAACTGCCCTGCGGATCCGCCGTCCCGGCACAGATAATCGTCCAGATAGACCGTGACCGAAGACGAATTGGTTTCCAAATAGGGGTCGAACTCCACAGGCGCAGGCGGTATGGGGGCGTCGTGATCGACATCGTCTTCGTTTGCAATGTCTATGGCAGTACTGTCTTCTGGAGCCATTGTCGGCTCTGGGGTCGGAGTGGCGGCTGGCTCTGGGGTCGGAGTGGGTTGGGCGTTGGCGGTGCGGAGAGCGGTGAGGGCTTCGTCGTCGAGGGTGAGGTAGCAGCCGATGGCGTCGTGGTAGCCCCAGCTCAGGCGGGCGAGCACGGTTTGGCTGTCGGCAGATTTGGCCACGTCAACAGGCCGTTGGCCGAATTGATGCTGCCCAAAGCACCGTGTCGAGGCATCGGTTTGCGCGTCGGGCAGGCTTTGGGGCGGAGGGGCGGCCCGCAGGGCCGCCAGCGCGCCGTCGTCGAGGGTGAGGTAGCAGCCGATGGCGTCGTGGTAGGCCCAGCTCGCCTGGGCGAGCACGGTTTGGCTGTCGGAGCTCTTGGCCACGTCCACGGGCTGAACGCCGAACCTGTGGTATGCGAAACACCGCTGCGCCGCGCTCAGCTCTTGATCGTTATGGGCCTGCACCGGGCCGGCCGTCACAAGCCCCAAACCCAGAAACAATCCGCAAATAACGGCAGTCGCAAGACTCTGTTGAACCATTCTGAGGGTCATAGCGGGGGCTATGCTACTAGCTCATCGAGAACTGATGAAGATTCCCACCGACTACGACAACCCTGGCTACGCGCAAGCTCGCGCTCTCGAACCTGAAATGGCGGAGAACTACGTCGCGCACATCATGATCGGCGACCCCCTGGCCGATGCCGCCGTCGAAGCTCTTTCCAAACTGAAGCGCTCAGAGACCAACCGGCTTATCTCGGCCTATATGAGCCCTCCCTCCCCCAACGGGCAGGAGCTTCCTGACGCGCCCTCTGAGGTCCACGCGCTCTTCGACGATGTAATGGCGCCACCAGACTGGCTCGACCTTCCCGCATTGACGGCCGGCATTCACATGTTCCACCGGAACCGGAAGATGGTGGTGGCCGGGATGCTGGCGGGAGTTTTGGTGGAAGGCTTCTCCACCAACATCAGCCAATCGTTCTTCATTACCGGCCGCCTGCGCGAGCAAGGTGTGCGGCGCCTTCAGCTCAAGGTACAAGCGTGGAATTGATTGCCTCGAAAAGGGCTGCGAAGCGGTCGAGTGTCGCATCGGTGATGGTGGTGGTGTCCTGGTTTCGCAGCAGCGTCTCAGCTACGCGGCCATGGTCATAGCCGCCATTGAGCTCTTGTAGTCGTTTTGTGATGCGATCACCCGGCGGAAGGTCGCTGGTCTGGTGATCCGTGTCGAATGTCTTGTTGAAGAGCTGTAGGTACTCATACTCGGAAAATAGGTCTTCGATGTCCGCGTTTCGGTTGTTCACGGCGCTCGATACATGGATCAGGCGTTGAGATTCGAGGAGCCCGCGCTCGATCATTCCCGTGACTCGCTGCATGCCCTTGGTATCGCTGTCTACAAGGACGGTGACATCGATATGAGGGCCGATGAGACTTACGAATGTTGGGATGTTGGTTGCTCCACCAGCTGGGAGCAATCGCCATCGTTCGTCAAGTTCTGTGCGGTCGGTGTCCAAGCATTTGCTGGAAAGCAGCGTGGCGAAAATGAAGTCGCTGGTGCCCTCGACCACCAGGTTGTGTGGGCCAATGAAGAGATTCTGCGCAATGTCGTATCCGAGAGCTGCTTGAAGCGGAAAGAGGCTGTCAGGGTCACTGGCGAGCACTTCGCTCGATGCTGTGGCACCCAGTGGCGGACCTTGGTCTTCGACGATCCGCACTCGCTCCAGTCGTTCCGCCTCGACCATGAAAGGTGAGTGTGTGGTGTAGAGCACTTGGGATACAGGTGCCAGCCGGTCATTGATGAACCGTAGGAAGTCGCCTTGGGCCCGGCCATGCAGGTTCAAGGCCGGCTCATCTAATAGAACAATGACCGATCGGTTATCGTCTTCAAATTCACTGAATGCTGCGAAGAATGAAAAGAACCACTGGAAGCCAGAAGACCGTTGGCTGAAGTTATTGGAGTAGCCGGTTCTTCGATCCTTTAGGGGCTCTACGCGTCCAAGCTGGGACCGGGGTGATGTGAGGGTCCGCCACTGAGTTG
>JAPPKI010000399.1 GCA_028820035.1 bacterium
TGAGGCCGTAGGCGTTTGTGTGGCGGGCCCAGGGGAGCAGGGCGTGGATGGCCCGCAGGGCATCGGGGGGCGCCACGTTGTTCATCAGCCGGATTCGCTGGAACTCTTCGGAGTCCCAGTCGGGATGGTTGATCATGGCCTGGGTGACCGGCGGGAAGGTGGAGAAGCACACCGTGGCCTTCTCGTCGCGCATCTGTGCGATTGCCTCAGCCGGATCGAAGTGGGTGATGGTCACATAGGAAGACCCCGCCTCCAGGCAGCCTACGAGCGGCAGGATCGAGCTCATGTGGAACAGGGGGAGCGGGTCCCAGAACACGTCGGTGTCGGTCAGCTCGAAGCGGGTCCGGCATGCCGTGACCGCGGTTCGCACCAGCGACTCGTGGTTCAAAGGGCAGCCCTTGGGCTCGGCGGTAGTACCCGAGGTGTAGATCATGAGGGCTTCGTTCCGGATGGCCACCTGCGAGCGGAGCAGCTCCACCTCGTCGTCGGTGGCGTCGTCGGCCAAGGCCTCGAATCCGGCCCGGTCCACCATTCCAGCCGGGGAGGTGCTGCCCAGCAGGACCACTGCCTTGAGCTCGGGGGCAACGTCCAAGTCGAGGTTGGCTGGATCAGGAGCCTCGGCCAGGCCGGGCAGGCAGTCGTGGAGGATCACCACGTAGTCGGTGAACTGGTCGATGATGTCGCTGGTGACCAGTGCCTTCAGGTCGGCATTCTCAGTGACGTAGGCCAGCTCCCGGCCCTTGAAGCGGGCATTGATGGGAACCGGGACTGCGCCGATAAGGGCGGCGCCGAACATCACCTCGATGAAATCCATGCAGTTGGGCATGAGGATCCCCACCCGGTCCTGAGGGCGAACCCCCAGCCCCAACAGTGACCGAGCCGATCGCCTAGCAGCAGCCTCCAGAGAGTTGAAGCTGTGCCGCGTATCAGGAAACACCACCGCGTCCTGGTCCCCGTACAGCGCGGCCCCCCGCACCACCAGATCGCCATACGTGGTCATATCAACCCAAGTGCTCATCCCCGTAGCTTCGCGCACCCCATCGCCACCGAAAAATGCACACCTTGCCAGCACTTTTCGGCGAAAAGTGTCAACTACAAGTGCAGAATGCAGCAGAGTTCTACCATTCTGGTAGAATTTGCGCATGGACCTGAATATCAAAGACCTCGATGATGACGTAGGCCAACGTCTGAGGGAGCAGGCGGTAGCAGCAGGGCTCTCGGTGCAGCAGTACCTGCGAAACGAGCTGACTCGTATTGCGTCAAGACTGTCACCTGCTGAATTGTCCGGCGGCCACAAGCCGATGAGTCGGACTGAGTTCGAGGCAATTCGTCAGCAACTGCGCGATATAGATGCCCAGTAGCGTCGTCTGCGACGCCGGAGGAGTGCTGGCTGTAGCTGGTGTGCTCAAGGGGACAGTGCCAGTTGACGCCGAATTCTTGGCACTGGACTGGTCCACAATGACCATAGGTCGCTTTGTTGCCACTCGTCACGACGGCAATCCTGAGAGGATTCAAGTGGAGATGGGGCTCGCACTGTCTGTTGTGCATGAATGGTTTCCAGTTCGGACCCTAGTGACCGAGACCCTTTCTCGTGCCGGCCAGGGAGCAGTTGACGCCTTGGACTCTTGGTCTGCGCTCATCCTGGCCGAAACCCTTGATCTTCCTCTCTTCACGGCGTCCGATGAGGTAGCCAGCAGTCAGGTCGACATACATCGACCCTGGTAGCGAACTTCTCACGCTGATCCAAGGTGGGCAGCTCGCAGGGCTACGTAATTGCACCAAGGACCTGATCGAGTCTCGCCCCTCGACGCTTTCCGCAAAAATATCTGGCAGACGCTACAGCGGCTCGTCCTTAAACTTGTCGTGTAGCCACCGATAGACGGCTAGCTGGCTGTCCCTATTCGCTGTGCGGACTTTGCCGAGCAGCCATCTCTGGCTCTCGGGAGCGGTGACGATGTTTTTGGCTCCTTGGTTGCAACGGTTACACAGTGTCCGGAGGTTTGACATCTCATCTGTGCCACCCTCATCAACATTCAAGATATGATCCACATGGAGAACTACCCGTTGCCCGTCTTCGAAGGTGTCTCCGACGCCCCGAGCACACATTTGGCAGGTGGACCCATTGCGCTCCAAGACCAGTGCGCGCATCTTTTGTGAGATGCCTCGAGCAAACCGGGGAGGGTTGTCTTCGGCGGGGAGCTCTGCAAGCCTATACTGACCGGGCTTCAAGTCAACGGCATCGTGGTGCGTCTCAATCTGATAGCCAAACTCGCCTCTCAGTTCCCGGATGCGACGTGCAAACGAGGTTTGGTAGCCGCTGGCTTCAAATAGGGCATCTTTGTCGACGACCTCGCCCACATGCTCGCGCAGGTATGCCGCTATACCGGCCCTTCCCTTCAGTTCAGGCATGAGACGTGAGCGACGATCTGGGAGCCGATCCACTCCGTGTAGGCCGGTGGGATGGCTTCGTTCAGTTCCTTCTTGGTCATCCAGTCAATCCTCATCGCATCGCGTGCAGCAGCCACCGAACAGTTGCCGCCACCGTTGACCTGAACATAGTCGGTCCACTCGTTTGTAGTTCCGTAATGCCGTTTGCGCCGGTCGCGGGTGTGGCAGAGCGGATGCGGCGTACAGGGACTCGGGACAAATAGGCCGACGTTAGATTCGAATAGTCGGTGGCGGATAACTCGCAGCCCGTCGAACATCGTCCCACAAAGAACGACCGGATCTATAAGCGGCGCTCCTACTACGTTCTCAATGATGTATGGACGTCCTGAGTCTTTTAGGAGGGCCCTGACAGGCTCAATGAGCTTGGCCCACAAGTGGCCAGTGCCTGTGCGGGCTGACAGCACAGAGTAGCCCTGGCAGGGCGGCGACGCGTGTACAGCGTCGAATGAGGCCACCCATTCGACATCAAGCGCCATCGCATCGGCTTGCACGAACTCGAATGGGTAGTTGGGCTGGGGATTTATGTCGACGCCGACAACCTCGAACCCGGCCCGTTGGTACCCCATGGACGCCCCACCTGCACAGCAGAACAAATCCAACAAACGTGGGCGACGACCGTCGCTGGGCAGCTTTACACTGCCCTTGTAGTCCAAAGGAGGATCGACGCAACCGACATCACGCTGATCCTCTTGCTTCGGCAAAAGCTGTGAAACAGAGTTGCTCATGCCACATCCTTCGGCCTGTTTGCCCTTACGCCGTCGGCGGTCAACTGCGCGTGGGTGGGCCCATAGTCGTCCATTCGCCGCGCCGACCTTCCCAGTGCTTGCATTTTCGTCTCCAAAGTCATGCCTCACTATGGCGGCCGCTGGTGACAGTTTGCCCGTTATGCCTGCTCAGGCTGGATCTTGATGACTTTCCGTAAGACCTGCACGGTGTAAGTTACTACTGAATCGGGGATGCAGTCGCCTACATATGCGTGGTGACTGCGCCCCCCAGGCTTGGCCATTGGCAAGTGTCACTCGTCTCCTCATAATGACATCAGTGTGAGCTTAGATCGCACTACCGTCTACATCAAGGAAGCGAGGGACCGAGGATGTCCAGAACCATCCGCTCGATTGACCTTTTCGCGGGGGCAGGGGGCTTGTCGTTGGGGTTCGATTTGGCCAACGACGAACTCGAAGGCATCAGGTTTGAGCCTGTCTTCGCAGTTGAGCATGATCCCGCCGCCGCACTGACCTACAAGACCAATTTTGGCGTCGGCGTGTACGACGGCGACATCGAGGGATTTGACCCGATCACCTACCCAGAAGCGGAGATCATCGTCGGAGGCCCTCCCTGTCAGGGATTTTCTCCACT
>JAPPKI010000261.1 GCA_028820035.1 bacterium
GTGTCAGCACAATCCTCCAGGCGGTCCGGGTTGGGCGCATCGGTGCGGGATATGTGCTGCTCATGGGCACCTCGGGCGCTTTCATCGCCGTGTGCGTGACCGCGCTGGTGGAAGGGGGCCCCGGCTTGCTGGCCGTGCTCGTTGTGGCATCGTCGCTGTTCCAGTTCTTGCTCGCCGCCAGACTTTCTCTGTTCAGGAGACTGGTGACGCCGGTGGTGGCTGGCACAGTGCTGATGCTCATCGCGGTAACCGTGATGCCGCTCATATTCGACATGGTGAGCGCTTCGCCGGAAGGCAAGTCGGACTGGAGCGCGCCGACGAGCGCCCTGGTCACCATTCTGTTGGTGATTGCCATCGCGCTGAAGTCCTCGGGCAGCCTGCGCCTGTGGGCGCCGGTCATCGGCATCGTCGCCGGCTCGATCGTGGCTGCTGCCTCTGGGCTCTACGAGTTCGATCAGGTGAGCGACGCCGCCTGGGTGGGTGTTCCCGACGGCGGATGGCCCGGCTTCGACCTCTCGTTCGGCTCGGCGTTCTGGAGCCTCCTGCCTGCTTTTGTGATCGTCACGATCATCGGAGCGGTCGAGACCATCGGCGACTCCGTGGCTATACAGCGGGTGTCGTGGCGCAAACCGCGAGCAGTGGACTACCGGGTGGTGCAGGGGGCAGTGGCCGCTGACGGCACCGGCAACTTGCTTTCAGGGGTGGCGGGCACGGTGCCGAACACCACCTATTCAACGAGTGTCTCGGTCATCGAACTGACCGGCGTGGCCGCTCGCCGCGTGGGTGTTGCCATTGGCGTCATATTCGTCATGTTGGCGTTCTTGCCCAAGTTCTTGGCGCTGGTGTTGGCCATTCCGGACGCGGTCGTTGCCGCGTACGTCACCGTTCTCATCTCACTGCTGTTCGTGGTCGGAATGAGGATCGTTTCTGAAGAGGCTGCGGACTACCGCAAGGGCCTGATCGCGGGTATCGCCTTCTGGCTTGGCGTTGGATTCCAGAACAACCTGATCTTCCCGGAATACCTGGAGGGCTTCGCCGGTGGCCTGTTGCAGAACGGGATGACTTCGGGCGGCCTCGTGGCCATCGTGCTGACGCTGTTCACCGAGGTCACCCAATCCCGCCGCCATCGGCTGCGCACCAGTCTGGCGCTGACGGAGCTCCCCGGCATCCAGGAATTCCTCAACGCCTTTGCAGCCCGCCACGGCTGGAAGGCATCGATGTCGCACAGGCTCGACGCGGTGGCCGAGGAGACACTGGTGACGCTGCTCGAAGCCGAGCAGGCCGGAGAGTCTACAACTGGCCGCGAACTGCGCGTTACGGCCAGCAAGCAGGACGGGCGGGCGGTGCTCGAGTTCGTGGCTGCGGCCCGAGGGGAGAACATCGAAGACCGGCTGGCCGTGCTCGACGAGCCGACCGCCGACCGGCCGGTCGAACGCGACGTGTCGCTGCGGCTGCTTCAGCACTACGCCACGTCGGTGCTCCACCAGCAGTATCACGAACTTGAAATCGTCACTGTCCACGTCAACCCCGCCAGCGACACATGAGTGACACCGGGGCTGTGGTTGAGACGACGCACGGGGCAATTCGGGGCCAGATTGTCGATACGCCTTGTGGGGCGGTGCGGCAGTTCTTGGGGATTCCGTTTGGGAAGCCGCCGGTGGGGGAGCGGCGGTTCTGTGCCCCTGAGGCGCTTGAGCCTTGGGAGGGGGTGCTGGACGCGAGTGCGTTCGGGCCTGATCCCGTTCAGAGTGTTGATGGCCCGTACACCGGGGTGATCCCAGGGACGAGCACGCAGTCGGTGTCGGAGGACTGCCTCACGCTCAATGTGTGGGTGCCGGCGGGGCCTGAGGCGGGTTGGCCGGTGATGGTGTGGATTTACGGCGGGGCGTTTTTGACTGGGGGAGGCTCGTTCCCGCTCTACAACGGGGCGAGGTTGGCGGCTGAGCAGCAGGTGGTGGTGGCTTCGGTGAACTATCGGGTGGGGGCGCTCGGGTTCATGGACCTGCGCCGAATGCCGGGCGGGGAGAGCACTACGTCAAATTGCGGTCTGCACGATGTGCGGCTTGGTTTGGATTGGTTGGCGGCGAATGCGGATCGCTTCGGTGGCGATCCGGCGACCCTGACCGCGTTCGGCGAGTCGGCGGGGGCGGGGTCAATCCTGCACTTGCTTGGGGCTCCGGGCATCTCAGCGGTGATGCGACGGGCCATCATGCAGAGCCCCGGTGTTGACATGACCCAGTCGCCTGAAGTTGCCGCCAAAGTCGCCCGCTGCTTCCTGGGCAACGTGGGCGTGAGCGATGTGGCGGGGCTCCGTCAGTTGGAGCCAGGGGAGATAGTTGCAGCCCAAGTCCAGACCGCCATGGAGATGTTCACCGAAGCAGGGGCGATGCCGTTTCACCCGGTTGTCGATGGATTGCTTATCCCGGCACCACCGGTGAAGGTGCTTCAAACGAGCGCCGCGACCGATATCGAGGTGCTTGTCGGCGCGACAGCCCACGAACTGCGCTTATTCAAGCAGGAACTGCCCGCCGGAAACTCTGACCTAATCCTGTTCCACCTGGTGAGAAGCCACATGGCCAAGCGAACCGGGGCCGTGCCGTCGATAAACGAGGTGGAGGCGTTGATACGGGAGTATCGCCAGGCCGCCGAGGGCACTGCCTGGACTACTGACAGCGACATTCTCACTGCCATCAACACTGATGTCTCCATGCGAGAGCCCATCCAGCGGCTGGCCGACTTTCGGGCAGGTGCCGGGGCCCGCACCTACCTGTACGACTTTCGGTGGTGCTCGCAGGCCGACCCGGACAAGGGGGCATTTCACGCCATCGATCTGCCCTTCGTGCTCGACAGCTTCCACGTTGACGGCTGGGGCGAGTTCATCGGCGCGGACGAAGCCGCCGAAAAACTGGGCCGAGGCATGCGATCTGCCTGGGCGGCCTTTGCCCGCCGCGGTGACCCATCAACTATCGAGCTAGGTGTCTGGCCCCGCTACGAACTTGATGAGCGCATGACAATGATCCTCGACAGCGTCTCAACTCCGGCCGCCGACCCTCTAAAAAACGAGCGATCCCTGTGGGGGCCGGTAGGCAAAGCGGATTCTCAGTAGATCTCCGGGACGAAGGTCTGGTCTGACATGGGCGGGCGCACATAGCCGGTTCTGTCCTGGCGTTCGGGGAGCTCGACTTCCTCCCAGGGCACTTCCTCATAGGGGATCATCGTCAACAGGTGTGAGATGCAGTTCAGTCGGGCTGCCTTCTTAGAGTCGGCATTGACCACATACCAGGGGGCCTGCTTGATGTCGGTGTGGGCGAACAGGGTGTCTTTGGCCTTGGAGAACTCCACCCATCGGGCTCGGGCCTGGATATCCATGGGCGACAGCTTCCAACGTCGCAGCGGATCGGAGATCCGGTTCTGGAACCGGCGCTCTTGCTCGTCGTCGCTCACAGAGAACCAGTACTTGATCAGGATGATTCCCGACCGCACCAGCATGCGCTCGAACTCCGGGCACGACCGCAGAAATTCGCGGTACTCCTCCTCGGTGCAGAACCCCATCACCGGCTCCACCAGCCCCCGGTTGTACCAACTGCGGTCGAACAGGATCATCTCCCCGGCCGCGGGCAACACGGCCACGTAGCGCTGGAACCACCACTGCGTTTTCTCCCGGTCGCTGGGGGTGCCCAGCGCCACCACCCGTACTACTCGGGGGTTGGTCCGCTCGGCGATCCGCTTGATCACCCCGCCCTTGCCGGCCGCATCGCGCCCTTCGAAGATCACCACCACCTTGAGGCCCTTGTGGCGGATCC
>JAPPKI010000014.1 GCA_028820035.1 bacterium
ACTTCCTGGGCCGCGACGGCTTCGATCCCGGCCTCGGCCTGCCCACCGACTTCGCGGTGCAGGTGGTCTCGCAGGTCGGCAACTACGAGGAGATCTTCAACCGCTATCCGCAGTTGGGCGTCCTCGCCGGCAGTGTCAACGACCTCTGGTCTAACGGCGGGCTCATGTACGTCCCGCCCTACCGCTAGGGAAAACCCCGCTCGTCTCGTGACGAGCAGAATCTGAAACGATGAGCGGCCCACCGGTCACCAGCCGGTGGGCCGCTCTCGTCTAATATTCAAGGTCACACTGCTATGAGCAGCCCTGCTGATATCGCCAGCGCACAAGCTGATCTCACCGCAGTACCCTCCGCGCCATTGAGCCGCAGGGTGTTGGCGCTGCTGGCCGATGTGGTGATCCTGGCCCTCGTGGGAGTCATCTCCGTTTGGCAACTGGGTTTGCGGCTGCTCGACGACTACAGCGATATTCCAGAGTTGGCGCTCGCCTGGGTGTTCCTGGTGGCAGTGCCTGTGGCGGTCGTTGCCATCGTTGTTATCGACGCTACGCGCATCGGCCAAACGCCAGGCATGGCCGCCGCTGGTATCCGCAACATTCACGACGGCACGGCAAATCGGGCTCTCCCCACCGATGATCCGAGAGTCCCTGAACCCGGTATCCCTGCTATGTGGCGCGACGTGCGAGTCCTCCGATTCGCGGCACAAGCGATGGCCGTGGTGGTCGTAGTAGCCCTCATCCGATGGATGTTCCACAACCTCATCGTGAGTATGGACGAAATCGGCCTGCCCAAGGGCTTCGGCTTTCTCGATTCCCCCTACGGGGTGGCCCTGCGGGACGCCCACGGCTTTGACGTGCGCGATCCCGTTTGGAAGGGGTTGCTCATCGGCCTCCAAAACACCATCGTGGCGTCGGTGGTGGGGATTCTCATTGCCACCATTGTGGGGCTGTTCGTGGGGATCGCCCGGCTTTCCTCCAACTGGCTGGTGGCCAAAGCGGCGAGTCTTTTTGTGGAGAGCCTGCGCAACATTCCGCCGCTGGTGGTCATCGTTTTCTTCGGCTTTGCGCTGTTCACCTTCGGCCCCTTCCCCCGCTTCAACCCAACCAGCCCTCCGTGGCAAGGTACCTTCTTCGGCTCGGACAGCAACTGGATCATTGTCAGCCGGGACCGATGGGCCATCCCTTCGCTGGCTTCTGAGAGCAACGTAGGTGTGTTCTGGCTGCTTGCCCTGGCCGCGGCCATCGTCGCCGCAGCGGTGTGGCAATGGCGGACTCGTCGCAACACCGCCACCGGCGAACCCCATCACCGTGTGCTGTGGTCAGTGGGGGTGTTCGCAGTGATCGTGGTCGCGTGTTTCGCTGCCTTGGGCGGCCCCTACTCTTGGTCGTGGCCCGCAGTGTCGGAGAACGGGCGGCGAGTGGTCGGGGGGTTCGGCACCAACTCGGGGTACATGGCGCTGACTCTGGGCTTGGGCCTCTACACGGCCAGCTTCGTGGCTGAGGTCATCCGCGGGTCCATTTTGGCCGTCCCCAAGGGCCAATCGGAAGCGGCCACATCAGTGGCGCTGAAATCTGGCCAACGCTA
Organism: bacterium; assembly: GCA_028820035.1. Taxonomy (GTDB): domain Bacteria; phylum Actinomycetota; class Acidimicrobiia; order Acidimicrobiales; family Bin134; genus Poriferisocius. Next base: position 1,580 of record JAPPKI010000014.1, read on the forward strand.
CCGCTATGTAGTGCTGCCGCAGGCAATGCGGATCGCCATTCCCCCCTACATCAGCGAGTGCGCCAACCTGATCAAGAACACGTCTTTGGGAATCGCTGTGGCCTACCCCGACCTCTTCCAAGTGGTTGTCACCGCATGGGGCATTAACTTCCCCGCCCCCCAGCTCATCTTCATAGTCGTCATTGTCTACGTGACCATAAACCTCATCGTGTCGGCGCTGTTGAATGTGTACAACCGATCCATCCAGCTCAAAGAGCGATGAACCGATGACCACCACCGTGCCTCCCCCCGAGCCCAATCCGCAGGGTGATCCAACCCGCCTGCCGCCTGACATGCGGGTCTCGCCCAGCACCTGGCTACGCAAGAACCTATTCAACAATTGGTACAACACTCTGATCACCCTTGTAGCGGTTGTGGTCGGAGCGATCCTTCTCTTCTACGGTGGGCGCTTCATCTTCGTCACCGGACAGTGGGAGGCGGTGCGCAAGAACCTCACGCTCCTCTTGTTGGGCGTGTACCCCCGCAACGAGCACTGGCGGCTGGTGGCCCAGATGTACCTAGTGGCCTCGGCCCTGGGGTTGGCCTGGGGAACGGTCACAGCCAGAAGCCATGACCAGGCCGAGGACACTGGCGTTGCAGCACAGCGACCCAGCCCCCTCGATTTGCTGCGCCGCTACTGGCCCATCCTCTTGATGTTGGTGGTCATCCTGGTGTTCACCCGCACCATCTGGCCAACGCTGTTCACTCTCTCCACCATCGCAGTCGGGCTCGCAATGAGGGCCGGTGCCATACGCTTACCCCGCTCCTCTCGGCGTATCTGCTGGTTCGCGGCGGCCTTCATGGCCATCCTGTCCTTCCAAGTGGTCTCGGGCGCAAACGGGAACGCCTGGTGGTGGATGAGCGGGCTTTTCGCATTTGCTGCCCTTCAACTCGCCAACGCGAGAGACTTCACAAAGCTCCTTGGAACCTCGATCGTCTGGCCGATCTTCGGCCAAGCGCGACTAATCACCGCCAAAGACCTCGTGTGGCTCAGGCGGGTAGTCCAAATCTTGGCCGTAGCCGCCGCAGTCGTCGCAGTGAGGGTGATCTACTGGCTCATTGGCGACACATCTAGCGTGAGCTGGGACGACTGGTCTGGCCTGTACCTCACCCTGGTGGCCTCCGGTGCGGCCATCATCCTGTCGTTCCCCTTGGCCTTGCTGCTGGCAGTGGGACGGCGCTCCTCGCTTCCCGCCATTCGCTGGCTCTGCGTGACCTACATCGAGTTCTTCAGGGGTGTCCCGTTTATCGCCCTGTTGTTCGTGGCCAAGATCTTCATCGACTTCTTCCTCGACGTCGACACTCCGCTCTCCCTGACCACTCGGACGATCATTGTTTTCACCATCTTCAGCTCGGCTTATGTGGCCGAGGTAGTGCGCGGTGGACTTCAGGCCGTACCAAAGGGCCAGATCGAAGCAGGCCAAGCTGTCGGTCTGCAACCACCGGCCGTCATGAGGCTGATCGTGCTACCTCAAGCCCTGCGGGCGGTCATCCCAGCCATGGTGGGCCAATTCATCAGCTTGTTCAAGGACAGCACGCTACTCGCCTTCATCAGCGTGGTGGAGTTCTATCGGGCCCGCGAGCTGATCCACTCCCAGCAGGAATACTCCACAGTTGCCATTGCGGAAACACTGGTCTTCGCAGCCTTCGTCTACTGGGCCATCAGCTACACCATGTCCAAAGAAAGTCAGCGCCTTGAGCGCCACCTCGGAGTCGGAGAACGATGACAGACACAACCACAACAACATCCAACGTCAATAGCGACGCCACCCAGATCGGCGGTCGGGAACTCATTGTCGAAATGTCCGGAGTGGACAAGTTCTTCGGATCGTTCCAGGCGCTATCCAACATCGACATGAAGGTGGGCGCGGGCGAGGTCGTAGTGGTGATCGGCCCATCAGGATCAGGCAAGTCCACGCTCATTCGCTGCATCAACCGCTTGGAACACCATGACCGGGGTCACATTGTGGTGGACGGCGTCGAGCTCACCGACGACGTGCGCAATATCGCCCTCATCCGCCGGGAAACCGGGATGGTCTTCCAGCAGTTCAACCTGTTCCCCCACCTCACTGTCATCGACAACATCACCCTGGGGCCCCGCCAAGTGCTGAAGATGCCCAAGCAGCAGGCCGAGGACCGGGCCATGGAGTTGCTGGAACGGGTCAAGATC
>JAPPKI010000305.1 GCA_028820035.1 bacterium
CTCTAAGCTGCACGAAAGCGTGTTTCTCCGCATGGAGGATCCGGCAAATTCCTATAGCCCCGACAATCTGCCGACCCAGTATCAGAAGATCACTTCGTAGCCAGGTGCTATCTCAACACCACCAGCTCTGGCGGTAGCGGGTTCCCGCAAACCGACGGTACCCACCGGACCTCAGCGCGGCACACACGCGCAGTGGCCGCCCTCGGGCCGCTAGACGGGGATGCCGCAGTAATGGTCAAAGCCAGCCGATCCACCGGGCCGGAGGCGGTGGTTCCGGCGTTGTTCGAGAGTTGATGGTAACCGCGGCTCGCGGCGTTCGTGAGTGGATGTAGTGTCAGGGTTTCGGCGACGGAGGAGACCCAGATGGACTTTCGTGAGCGGTCGGTGCAGGAGTGGGCCGCGGCGGTGGGGGACCGTGAGGTATCGGCCCGGGAGATGGTCGAGGCCTCACTGGCGGCCATCGAGGCTCAAGAGGACCTGAACGCCTTTGTGGCCACCGACCCCGAGCGGTCGTTGGCCGAGGCCGAGGCGATCGACGCCCGGCTGGTCTCCGGCGACGAGGTCGGACCGCTGGCCGGCATTCCGTTCGGGATCAAAGACCTTGAGGATGCAGCCGGTTATGTGACCACCCAGGGGTCGTTCCTGCACGCCGATGATCCGCCGGCGGAAGCCGACAGCATTCTGGTGGAGCGGCTGCGGACCCAGGGCTGCGTGGTGATGGGCAAGACCAACACTCCGGAGTTCGGTTGGACCGGCGACACCTACAACCCCGTGTTCGGGGCCACTGGCAATCCGTGGAACCCGAAGCGCTCACCGGGCGGATCGTCGGGGGGCACCGCCGCCGCGTTGACCGCGGGCCTGGTGCCGCTGTGTACCGGCTCTGACGGGGGTGGGTCGATCCGCATTCCTGCCGCGGCCTGCGGGTTCAGCGGCTTCAAGGCCAGCCTGGGCCGAGTGCCGGTAGAAGGGACGTACCGGCTGTGGCCCCTGTCGGTTCACGGTCCGATGGCGCTGCGGGTGGCCGATATCGCCTTCGTGCAAGATCTGGTGATGGGGCCGTCGCCCCGCGACCTCGACTCGCTGCCCCAGCCCCACCAGTCATGGCGCCAGGCGCTGGACGAAGATTGGCGGCCCAAGAAAGCCGTGTGGTGTCCGGCCCCCGATGGCAAGCCGTCCGACGCCGAGGTGGTGGCGGTGTGCGAGGCGGCGGTGGCCCAGTTGGAAGCGGCTGGTGTAGCGGTGGAGGTGCGAGAAGAGGGCCTGATCAAAGACCCGATCTGGGAGTACGTGCTGTTGTCCGCCAACGCGGTGTCGGGCGAGCTGGGGGAACTGACCCCAGAGCAGATGGAGCAGATCACCCCCGGTCTGCGCTACTACTTCGGGCTTTCCACCGCCCCCCAAGTGGCCGATTTCAACCGGGCTCTCGACATCTTCTACGAAATGTCCGAAACGCTCAATGGTGTGCTAGCCGACGCCGACCTGCTCATCACCCCCACAGTGGCCGGCCACTTTCCCGAGTGCGGGGGCCAAGGGCTGGTCAACGGCGAGCTCGTCGACAACTGGATTCGCCACACCTACCCCTACAACCTGACCCGTCTGCCAGCGGGCAGCGTTCGAGCCGGTTTCGCAGCCGACGGCATGCCCGTGGGCCTCCAGCTGGTGGGCCATCAGCTCGGCGATGTGCGGGTGCTCCAGGCCATGGCCTACTGCGAAGAACTGTTCGCGCCCCCGATGTGGCCTGCGCTATCCTGAACGACCCCCGGACCGTTAGCTCAGATGGCCAGAGCGCTCGCCTCACACGCGAGAGGTCACTGGTTCAAGTCCAGTACGGTCCACCAGAATCCGGTGAAGGCTCTCGTCGAAACGTTGTGACCGGTCGATCGTGGTGACCCTCGACCCCATGATGTTGCTGTGCATTCATTGCTAGTACAGAGCATTACCCTTGACTTTAAAGGAGGTATGCCTGTAAACCAGTAGTGATGGCTAGGTGATGTTGTTCACATCATCGAAAAGGAGGAGCGAACCCCATATTGAAGAAGGGGTCACGGTAGCGCCCTCCTTGAGCTAGCAGGCCCCACCGTTTTGGGCACCCGACCGGTTTCACTGCTTTGCGGGGTGCCGCACTCATACCAAAATCAAATTGGAGGCCCTGTTATGGACGACGCAGACGCCACGGCATCGGGAGGTTCGCATATTCAGCGAAGTCCTGATGACACCGACGTAGATCTCACGGAGGCAACGCAGGCCCTCCATGAATGGGAGGCCGAGGAGGAGCGATTGCGGGAAGAAGCGATCAGCAACCGCCAGCCCTTCCAGGGTCTCCAGATCGATCCCGACATCGACTTCTACCCGGAGGTAGCCGACCGGGAGCCCGGTGACAAGAACATTGTGCGGCTCGGCTTCGACATCCATCCGCAAGTCACGTTCTGGTCGGCCGGCTTCCTATTGGTCTTTATCGGCTGGACGCTGATCTTTCAGGACACCGCCAGCGACGTCTTTGGGGAGATCCTCTCGTTCATCAACGAGAAGCTCGGCTGGCTCTACGTCATCGACTTCAACATCTTCTTGTTCGTGGCGCTGTACTTCGCGTTCAGCCGGTATGGGAAGATACGGCTAGGAGGTCCGTACGCCCGTCCGGAGTTCTCCACCGGGGCGTGGTACGCCATGCTCATATCGGCGGGCATCGGCATCGGGCTGATGTTCTGGGGCGTGGCCGAGCCGATCTACCACTTGGCATCGCCGCCGCCTTTGTTCGAAGTCGACCCGGGCACAGGGCAGGCGGCCAAGGCCGCGGTGGCCACCACGTTCCTGCACTGGGGTGTACACGCTTGGGCGCTGTACGGGCTGGTGGCGCTGGCGTTGGGCTTCTTCGCCTACAACCGTGGCCTGCCGCTTACCTTCCGATCGATCTTCTACCCGATCTTGGGGCCGAGGATCTATGGGAACTGGGGCAACGCCATCGACACCCTGACTGTGGTGGCCACCCTGTTCGGTTTGGCCACATCGCTGGGGCTGGGAGCGCAGCAGGCCGCCGCCGGGCTCAACAAGCTCTACGACTTGCCATCGGGCACCGGCTTCCAGATTCTTTTGATCGCCGGCATCACCGGACTGGCCACTATCTCGGTGGTGGCGGGGCTCGACGCCGGGGTCAAACGGCTCAGCCAGCTCAACATCTACTTGGCTGGCGCGTTCCTGCTGTTTGTGGCTCTGGTGGGTCCGACGCTGTTCATCTTGTCGCTGTTTGTCCAGAGCACCGGCTACTACGTGCAGATCATCCCCGAGTTCGGCTTCTGGAACGAGGCCTTCACCGGCACCAATTGGCAGGCCGGGTGGACCATCTTCTACTGGGGCTGGTGGATTTCGTGGTCGCCTTTCGTGGGCATGTTCATCGCCCGCATTTCCAAGGGGCGCTCGGTGCGGGAGCTTCTGACCGGTGTCATCTTCTTGCCGTCGGCTCTGTGCTTCTTGTGGTTCGCCGTCTTCGGCGGCGCCGCCATCGACCTCCAACTCAGCGGCGAGCGCGACGTTGCCACCGCAGTCAACAACAATGTGGCCACGGCCCTGTTCGACATGCTGGAGGCGTTTCCGCTCACTGAAGTCGTATCGCTGATCGGGGTGTTGCTGCTGGTGTCGTTCTTCGTGACCTCATCAGATTCGGGGTCGCTGGTGGTGGACCACCTCACCTCGGGGGGCAAGCTCGACTCGCCCAAGCCCCAGCGCGTGTTTTGGGCAATCATGGAGGGTGCGGTTGCCGTGGTCCTGCTCCTCGGAGG
>JAPPKI010000322.1 GCA_028820035.1 bacterium
CCACAAGGCGGTGCAACACAGCCACGCCGATGTGATCGTCACCCTCACCAACACTGCCGAAGGGGAGACCGCGGTCAGGGACGTCTACGGGCCGGACGTGCTCATCATCCCGTACGTCATGCCGGGTTTCGACCTCGCAAAGGTCGTGTCGCGGATGTGGGATGACGACGGCTGCTCCGGGATGGTCCTCCTCAACCACGGTCTGTTCACCTTTGCCGACACGACGAGAGAAGCGTACGAGCGCCACGTGGAACTCATCTCCCGCGCCGAAGCATGGCTCGATGAACATGCGCCAATCACGGCGCCGACCACCGAGCCGCCACCTCAGTGCAGCTGCCTTCGCCTCGCGGAGCTTCGCCGGCAACTCTCCGAGGTCGCCGGAAAGCCGCTCATCATGGGGCGGCACTGGACGCCGCAAATCGCCCGCTTCGCGGCTCGACCCGACCTTGAGAGCCTGGCCAACCGGGGCCCGTTGACCCCGGACCATGTGCTGAGAACGAAGCGAACGGCGTTGGTCGGCACTGACATCGACGCCTACGCAGAGGCCTACCGGGGCTACTTCAGCGACAACGCAGACCGCTCCGAAGAACCACTCAAGATGCTTGACCCCGCGCCCCGGGTCCTGGTCGATCCTGAAATCGGCCTTCTCGGTATTGGCGAGACCGCCAAGGCATCGGCCATCGCGGCCGAGATCTACGCCCACACCATCCCCGTGCTCGAACGGGCCGAAGACCACCTCGGCGGCTACGTCGCACTCCGGCCCGAAGACATCTTCGACGTCGAGTACTGGTCGCTCGAGCAAGCCAAGCTGGCCCTTGACGGTCCAAAGGCCCGATTCAGCGGCTGCGCCGCAATCGTCACCGGGGCCGCATCAGGAATCGGCCGGGCTTGTGCCGATGCCCTCCTCTCCCAGGGCTGCGCCGTGACCGGATTCGACTCCTCACCGGCCATCGAGTGCGCCTTCGAGGGCCCGAACTGGCTCGGGCGAGAGGTCGACGTCACCGACGCAGACGCCCAGCGACGCGCCATCGACGACGCGGTTGAACGATTCGGCGGGGTCGACATCGTCGTTGCGGCGGCAGGCATCTTCGGCCCGTCAGCGCCGATTCGACACCTCGACTTCGCCGACTGGCGATCAGTCCAAGCCGTGAACGTCGATGCGATCGCGCAACTGCTCTCTTCGACCCACGACCTCCTGGCGCTCTCGCCCATCGGAGGGCGGGTGGTCATAGTCGGGTCAAAGAACGTACCCGCCCCCGGACTCGGCGCAGCCGCCTACTCCGCGTCCAAGTCGGCGGTGACCCAACTGGCGCGGGTCGCGGCGATCGAGTGGGCCGAAGAGGGCATCCGCGTGAACGTCGTCCACCCCGATGCCGTGTTCGACACCGGGCTTTGGGACGATGAGACCCTCGAAGCGAGGGCGGCGCAGCATGGGCTGACCGTCGAGGAGTACAAGTCCCGCAATCTGCTCGGAACGGCGGTGAGCTCGAAGGCGGTCGCATCTGTCGTCGCCGAGCTGTGCAGCGACACATTCGCGGCAACCACCGGCGCACAGATCCCAATCGACGGCGGCAACATCCGAGTGGTGTGACTGCCGGGCGACAACCACGTCATAGAAGATGGCGATGCCGGGTTCTCTCTCTTCCAAATTTATTGAGCCTGCGTGGAAACGCGGGGTGGGAGTGGTTTGAAGGTCCGTGATCTGGGGTCGGGGCCGGGGCCCTGCCCCTCGCGGCCAAACCGTTCGTAGTGGCCTGTAGACGACTTGTTTCCGTCCTTCTGACCTGGGGAGATAACAGCAGGATTTCCCGGTCTTGCGCCAGCTCCACATTTTTCGAGGGGGGCCTCCACAAAACCTAAAACCCCAGCGTATTGGGGGAGAAAGTGGGCGGCGATGGCACTTGGGCAGGCAAATCAAGCCGTAGGCTGAAGCGATGGCCCCACGGGTGTTTTTGAGTCATAGCTCGCTGGACAAGGAGCGCTTCGCGACCGGATTCGCTGAGCAGTTGCAGGCAAACGGGGTAGAAGTCTGGTACGCCGACTGGGAGCTTCGTCCAGGCGACAGTCTCGTTGACAGGATTTTCGAGGAAGGGCTGGAAGAGTCTGATGTGGTTATTGTCGTCCTTTCGGCCAACTCCATCGACAGCAAGTGGGTCAAAGAGGAGATGAACGGCGCTGCCATCAGAACAATCGAAGGACAGTGCAGGATCGTGCCGATTGTCTTGGACGGTGTTGAGGTGCCAGCCGTTCTCCGGGACAAGCTCTACCAGGAGATTGCCGACTGCACTGCTTACGAAGACGAATTCCGGCGCATCTTGGATGGAATCTTCAACCAGCGAACCAAACCACCTCTGGGGCAACCTCCTGCCTACGTCGCTGCTGGGGCAGCTCAGCAAGCAGGTGGGGCATCACCAGCCACGGAATTCGTCTTGAGGCAGATGGTGGAGCTGCGCCTTGCCGATCCAGAAGTCTTTATGGGTCCCAGCCACTTCGAGCGAATCCAAAGTGATGGGGAACTCACGGAGCACCAGTTCAACAAAGAACTCAGCAGACTGCACCGAAATGGCTACATAGAAAAGCAGAGGGAACTGCTGATAACCGTTTTGTGCCGCCTCACCCCGCACGGTTTCATCGAGGCGTTGCGAGTGTTCGGCACTGATGTTGAGAGCGCCAAGCGGCAGATCGTGGCGTTCATGTCCAACGCGATGCAGGATGGAGAAACCCAACTTCAGAGTAGTGAAATCGCTGAAGAAACGGGCCAGCCCATCGCTCTTATCCGCGCCTTCCTCCTAGTCTGGGAGCGGCCATAGCCCGCCCTTTCTCAGTCATCCGATCCCCCGCCCCTCGAAGCGTCGGCCTGGTCGGCGCGTTGGCGCTGGCGGTGCGCCCTGTACCTCCGAGCCAGATAGTGATAGGCACGAAGAGCCACCAGCAAAATAACCAGTCCAAGCCACCAGCCTGTAACTGGCCTAAGCACAAACAAGCCAAACAACAAAAGAGCGCTCCAGACCCTCCAATCCGTCTTCCGCTCTTTTTCCTTCCTGGTTTCCGGCAGCCGGGCAGGTGCGAAGCCCCGGCTAGCGGCCTCAGCGCGCTGGCGCTCCCGCGCCAGCCACTCCCGCGCCGGGCTTGAAGCGTTATCCTCCGGGGGGTGTGGTGGGGGGTTGTGATAGGTCATGCCCCCCACCATACACCTCTACCCCGGCCAGACCGCCGGGGCGGGCTGCCCGCTGGCGCTGTAGCGGCCACCACGCCGGAGACGCCGGGCTGCTACGTTGGCCCCCTCCCTTTTTGAGCCTTCGCGTAAACGTGGGGTGGGGGTGGTGTGAGGGTCCCTGAGATGGGGTCGAGGCCCTGCTGGGATCGGTGATGTCTACGTCGCCTGTCCAGGAGGGCCTCGATGAGTTCAGATGTTATGCGGGTGCGGATGCACTTGCGCCGGATCAGGGTGCTGGGGGTTGTGTCTGACACGCCGTTCGAGCTGGTCGTGGAGGTGGAGTCGGCGGTTCGCCGGCCCCGGTGCCCGGAGTGCGAGTTCGGGTGTTCGAGGGTTCATGACGTGCGGGTCAAAAGGGTCCGCGACTTGGATGTGTCGGGCCGTGCGACAGTGCTGTTGTGGCGCCGCCGCCGTCTGGTGTGCGACAACTGCGATGGGCGCTTTTTGGAGGAGCACCCGGCATTCGAGGGGTCTGTGACGGCTCGTCTGGCGCGGCGGCTGGTGGCCGACGCCGGGGTGATGCCGATCCGCCAGGTGGCGC
>JAPPKI010000323.1 GCA_028820035.1 bacterium
CCTACCGGAATCAGGGTCGCCGACCTCCCGATCGAGCCCCCAAGCTGCTGGCCTTCCTCGATGAGGAGGTCCCGGCCATCGCCGCTCGACTGGGAACCGAGTCGGGGCGCCTGGTGCTGGGCGGCCGGTCGATGGGCGGGAGGATGTGCTCCATGGCCGTGGCCGACGGGATGCCCGCCGCGGGCTTAGTGCTGCTGAGCTATCCGCTGCACCCGCCGAAGAAGCCGGAGAGTCTGCGGACTGGGCATTTTCCGGAAATTGACGTGCCTTGCCTGTTCATCTCGGGTGACCGCGATCCCTTTGGCAGTCCCGAGGAGTTCGATCAGCATTTGCCCGCCATCAATGGCCCGGTGACTGTCGTGTGGCTAGAAGGTGAGCGCCACGATCCGAGGGAGGCTGACGCGATTATCACCGACGCCGTGGCCAGTTGGTTGGAGGGGCTCTAGGCGTCTTCAGGGTTTAGTTCTTCCAGGGAGCGGCGCGTTGTTTCGGGGTAGTAGAGGAGTACAAGGATGGCGACGAGGATTGGGCCGGCTATGAGGATGGCGAACGCGGTGCCGTAGCCCCAGGCGTCGGCCATGAACCCGGCGACTGCGAGGCCGGCGGCACTGCCGGCGACACCGGCTACGCCGAGGAATCCGTTGGACTCCGACCGGCGAATCGTGCCGAACATCTCGGCCCGGTACACCCCCAGCGTCGGCACAGTAGTGGCGGTCATGAGCGTTCCAATTGCGATCAGAACCCACATTGGCCATCCGGCCAGGGTGAAGTGCCAGAAGGCGAATAGTGCGCCGCCGCTCACACCGACGGAGGCGAGGACCCGTCGGCCCCGAAGGTCGGCCAGCTTGCCGGCGATGAGCATGCCCGGTCCCGCCGTCCAGGCGGTGAGCAGGGTGAACACCGTGATCTTGGTGGCGCTAAAGCCCCGTTCGTCACGCAGAAAGTCGTTTTGCAGTTGAGAGGCCGGTGCGGCGAACAGCAGCACGGCAAACGAGGTCACAGCCAGGAGCACCAATCGGAAGCGGTACTGCTGGGGTGGTCGGGTTCGGGGTTGTCGACGGGCGGTTTCGAACCGCTGGGATTCGGGCAACCGGCGGGCCGCGAACAACACCAGGGGCAGTCCAGCCAGCGCGAGGAGGAAACTGAGTCGCCACGCAGTATCCCCCAGGTCGGCCAGGGGCACCGACCCGACGGCAATTCCCGAGCCCAGCCCGGCGGCCAATCCCAGCATGGATGCCACAAAGGCCCGTGAGCCGGCGGGGGCTTCTTCGAGTGCGAACACAAAGATGAGCAGCGCCATGGCGTGGGACAGTCCCCGGGAAATTGCCTGGACCGCGGTCAGGGTGGCCAGGTTGGCCACCAGCGATGTCGCCGCTGAGGCCAAAATGGCACCTCCCGCCGCATAGAGCAGGGTGCGCCGCCGGCCCTTTCGATCGGCGAACGCGGCCACTGCCACCGTGATCAGGATGCTGAGCCGGATCAGCGACAGGGCGACGCCCGCAGCCGACTTGCTCTCTCCGAACTCCTCTCGGGCGAAGGTGATGGTTTGTCCGAGCAGGGTGCCCAAGAATCCGGCGATCACGGCCAGAGTGGCCAGCAACGCCACGATCCGGGCCTGTCGGGCGGTGAAACGGTCGGGGGGGTGCCACCAGGGCCACTCCCGTCCTTGGCGGAGGGCCCGGCTGAAGGGAATGGTGAAGAGCACCCACCAAACCGGGATTGCCAGGCGAAAGTCGAACTGTTCGGTGATCTCTACCTGATCAGAGCCCACCGGCTCGACGGTGACCGTGCGCTGGTATTGCGAGACCGGTCCCTCGGCGGCGGAAAAGACGGCGTCGCCCTCAGCGCGTTCCAAGACGATGTCGGTTCGAGGGGATAGCAGGCCGCGGGGGCCGTTCAGCACGCCATCGGCGGCATCGGTGCTGAGAACGCGACGAGAGATCACTCGGGGCATGGGCTGGGGGCAGCTTACTTTTGTTGAGGCTCCGCCCCGCGACCTCACCATGACTGTGCTGGCGACGGCGTGGGGACCATACTTGTCGGGTGGAGCGAGGCCATCAGGAGGACTTCGATCGGCAGGACCGCATTGAGGTGCGGGCCAATGGTCCTCTAGAGGGCACAGTGGCCATTGGCGGGGCCAAAAACTCGGTGCTGAAGCTTATGGCTGCCTGCCTGCTCACGGAGGGCACTTTTGTGATCCGCAATGTGCCCGACATCCACGATGTGGCGGTGATGGCCGACGTGCTGCGGGCCATGGGGGTCTCTGTTAGCCGGGTGGACGACGCCCTCACCATTGAACGCCCCGAGGCCATAATCCCCGAGGCGCCCTATGCGCTGACCGAGCAGCTACGAGCTTCCACGGCGGTCTTGGGACCCCTGCTGGCCGGGATCGGGCATGCCCGGGTGGCCTTGCCCGGAGGAGACGATTTTGGCCCTCGGCCCATCGACATGCACATTGCCGGACTGGAGGCCATCGGCTGTCGGTTCGAGATTTCCGGCGGGGACGTCTACGCCACTGCCGACAACCTGGTGGGCAACTCAGTGCTGCTGGAGTATCCCAGCGTGGGAGCCACCGAGAACGTGATGATGGCTGCCGTCCGGGCCAAGGGGACCACGGTCATCGACAACGCCGCCCGGGAACCGGAGATTGCCGACCTGGCCGGATTCTTGAACCACATGGGTGGCCATGTACTCGGGGCAGGTACGTCCACCATCACGGTGGAGGGGGTAGATGAGCTCCGCCCGGTGGAGTACACGGTGGTGAGCGACCGGATCGAAGCCGCCACCTTCTTGGCTGCTCTCGGTGTGGCCACCGGCGAGGTCACCCTGGTGGGTGCCCGCCTCGACCATATGGCGATACTGTGCCGCAAGCTGGGCGAGATGGGGGTGCGGACCTCGTCTGATCCCGATGGTGTTTGGGCCATGTGCAGCGGTCGCCTCCGTTCCGCCGATGTGTCCACGCTGCCCTATCCCGGCCTGCCCACCGACTGCAAGCCGCTGCTGGTGGCCATGTTGTCGGTGGCCGAAGGGGTGGGGATCGTTACTGAGAACCTGTTCTCAGGCCGGTTTCGCTATGTGGACGAGCTGGTGCGGATGGGTGCCGATATCCGCACCGAGGGCCACCACGCGGTGATCCGGGGCGTGGACCGGCTCAGCGGGGCGCCGGTGCGGGCGTCCGACATCCGGGCGGGGGCGGCGCTGGTGGTGGCCGGACTGGCCGCCGACGGTGTCACCGTGGTGTCCGACCCCCACCACATTGACCGGGGCTACGAGGATTTCGCCGGCAAGCTCAGCGTTCTTGGGGCTGACGTCCGCCACGAGAAGCCCGGCGATTAGCCAGGAACAGCAGGCCGGCCAGCAGAGCCAACGGCGCGGCCACTAAGAGAATCTCGTCCCAGCCTCCCTGGTGGGCCAGCAGTTCCACAACGTCGATTCTGTCAGAGGCCGGACCAATTGGTCGTGGCGAGGGTTGGCGAACGGGCCGCTTGCTGAGAGAATGGTGGGTATGCAGGACGCCGTCGCCAAGGTAATCGAGGCCATTCGCCCTGCGGTGCAGGCCGATGACGGAGACATCTTCTTGCGGGGAGTGGATGAGGAAACCGGAGTAGTCAGTGTTGAGCTAGTGGGTGCATGTGTGAGCTGCCCAGCCTCCACTGTGACGCTCAAGGCCGGGGTGGAGCGGATCCTCAAAGACCGGGTGGATGGGGTTACCGAGGTGGTGAACGTGGGCCAGAAC
>JAPPKI010000185.1 GCA_028820035.1 bacterium
GGTATCGCCACGGCAAGCGCACCGGCAACCCCGTGAGCTGGACCGGGGGGGTTGGCTGAAAGTCCTAGGTGGTGCCTTTTTTGTGTTTACAAATCCGGCGGAGGGAGAGTGGATGACGGTGTTAGGGCAGGCCCTGGGTGTTTAGCGGAGGATCTAGCCTCTGGATCAGAAAGGATTCCAGGTTGGGTCGGTGTTGCTGATCCTCGACCCCTCTTGTATGGATGTGTGTCGCTCCCCGTTGTCGGGCCGTCTCCCACTTTTCGTGGTTGGCCAGCCTTGTGTGGCGGATTTGGGGCGAGTCCTTCATTGCTCCCGGGAGCCGGATCGGCGCTCGCCGGGTTGTTGCCTTGCGCGGACTTCGATGTTGCCAGGGTCAGGGGTGATTGTTTCTGGCGGTGGGGGTGGAGGGGGCGGTGGGTCTTGTTTGTCGGGTTTGTCGCTCACGATGCTGCCTTCTCTCGTGGGGTGTAGTCGATGGCACCTTCCCGTTCGGAGATGCCGGGGTCGGGGGTGATTGTTTTGGGGATGTCGTCGATGTGGGTGCGGGGGGCGGCCTCGCGTCTGGGTTTGTCTTTGTTTCGTTTAAACATTGATGGCGTCTCCTATGGTGAGGATGAGTCCTGTCATTTCTATCAGCAGGGCTAGTTGGCTTGCTCGGAAGGCGTTCTGGGCGCGTTCTAGGGGGCGTCGGTTCCAATAGCTGTGGTCTCCGAACCAGAGCGCTAGTTCTCGGTGGACTTGCGGCAGCGTCATTTGGGCGGAGCCTTCGATGAATGAGCTAACGATGGTGGCGGAGTTCTGGGTTACTTGGATTTTGACCGGTCGCCACACGTACATGGTGCTGAGAATGACGGCGGCGAAGCCTGCGATGGCGAGCGCCCACCATGATGTGTTGATCGGGTCGGTGCCGGGCTTCGGGTCCGCTGTGAGGATCAGACCTGCGACGAAACCGCCTGTGAGCGTGGCGGTGGTGAGCAGCCGTCCGGCGCGGTCGCGTATCTCGCGGAGGGCGCTGGCTTGCTCGTCTAGCGTTCGCAGCCCTGTTTCGTAGGCCAGAGCGTACGCGTCGGCAGCGGTCATCGTGACCGTCGTAACTCCATGCCCTTGCCATTTTATCAGGTCGTCTACCCGTGTTCACCCTTCAGTTTTGATGATGGTTTGGACCATGCGGGCGAGTTCGGAGAGCACGCCGGGGGTGAGCGTGTCGGGGATGGGTTCCGGTTCGGGGGGTGGGGGAAGTTCGCGGCCGGGTCTGGTGAGCTTCCCCCCTAATCGTGGAGAGGTTGGTTATGAGGATTGGCGGTGTGGGTCATCTCGTATTCTACGGGTGGGACCATTCCGATTGCGGAGTGGAGGCGGTGGTGGTTGTACCAGCCGTGGACCCACATGGCGATCTCTTGGCGGGCTTGGGCTTTGGTGGCCCAGGCCCGGCGGTCGATGAGCTCGTGCTGGAGTGTGGAGAAGAACGACTCGGCCGGGGCGTTGTCCAGGGCGTTGCCGGTCCTTCCGGAGGATCGGGCGATGCCGAGCCGCCGGCAGGCGGCGGCGAAGGCCCCTGCGGTGTATTGAGCGGATTCAACCAGTCGTTGCAACACTGGGTTGTTGGAGGGAAAGACCACGCCGAGCGGGCTGGCTACACCGAAACCGGCCTCCGGCAGTTCGCCGGGCTTCAGCGCATCTTCGCCGGCGTCTGCCTGTAGAGCGGTGCGACTCCCAGGGGGGGCTTGGGAGCGTGGAGCCAAGGGGAGTTGAACCCCTCCAGCAGGGGTATACGGCGCACAAGGCCAAGTTGACCCAACCCTTTGTCAACACGCTCTAAGCAGCGCATAAGACCACGAGGCCGGACAACGGAGGGAACCTCTACCCCGCTCGGGCCCGGTCTCGATCAGCGGACCGTTGCTGCACCCGAACAATCCGGCATTGGACCGTTGCGGGCGGTCATTTGAGGTTTCGACCGGTGGCACAGGGGGTTTCGACCGGTTGGGGCCTGTGGCCTTTGCCAGGATCGCGGGCGTGATTTTGGCGATTGGCATCGGGTTTGGGGATTGGGCTGGTTGTTGCTGGCCGGTGTTGGCCACGGGGCCGGCGACGGGTGCGGGTGTCGGGGTGCTTGGGCTGTTGACTCTCGCGGCTGGCGGGTGCTTTGTTGGTGTTGGGGTTTGCGGGTTCTTGGGGCGGTTCGGCGGTCCAGGAAGGTTGGGCCGGTTACGACGATCACGACGACGGGCTGCACCTGCGAGCCCTGGGCGACCCTGGGCGCTACGCCAGGCGGATGCGAAACGGCCAGAGCGCGTTCGCGACAGCGGTGGTGTTGGACTGACCCAGCAGCAGCCATGGACACCGCCGACCGCTTATTGCGCTGAGGGTACACCCCTCGATCCTCGACGTGTGCGGCATTGCCTCCCCGACCACCGGGCTGGAGGCCAAGTTCAGGCTCCGGCGAAAATTCGACGCCCAGGCAGCACCGGTATTCGGCGAGCAAAACACCCACAAACTCGGCGACCGCCTAGAGGCCCTTGCCACAGTGCCCGACATAGACGAGCTTCTTGCGCTGACACAACAACGAGGGGCTCGCGATCGTCCCCGCCTAATTGCAAGTGCCCTAGACCGCGGGGACAGCGCGGAGTCTCCCGTAAACTGACATGAGCCCGTCGAGGAGGTCGAGAGATGGACATCGCCAATCAGACCGAACTGCGTCAGACCTACCGGGAACCGGCCCCGCGAGCGCAGCAGAAGGTGCTGGATCACATCGACGGGCACGCCCGAGACTTCATCGCGCTCTCACCCTTCTGTGTGATCAGCTCACTCGGCGCCGACGGGCGCCAGGACACCTCTCCCCGAGGCGACCCGCCCGGCTTCGTGGCGGTGCTCGACGATTACACCCTGCTCGTCCCCGACCGGCCGGGCAACAACCAGGTCGACTCGCTCCAGAACGTGATCGCCCACCCGGAGGTGGGCCTGCTCTTCCTCGTGCCGGGCATGAACGAAACACTGCGCGTCAGCGGCACGGCCGAGATCGTCACCGACGCTGCACTCCTCGATCCCCTATCCGTCGGTTCCAAGGCCCCGCTCTCGGGCCTGCGCATCACCGTAGAGGAGGTGTTCTTGCACTGCGGGAGATCGTTGATCCGCTCGCGTCTCTGGGACCCCGAGGCACAGATCGACCGCTCCTGCTACCCCACCTACGGGCAAGTGCTGGCCGACCAGATCAGCGGCGCGAACGCAACCGAGATCGATGCCTCAGAAGACGAGGCCAACCGCGAACAGCTCTACTGACCAGACTGCCGGACATGCCCGCCGCAAAGGCCGAGGCTCGCCGCGCAGGTCAAAATTCCGCCTACTAGTTCGGCGGCCCACTGGAACGACACGAAGACCGGTGTGGGGGACTGCTCCAAGACTTGGGTTGGGGTGGCCATGGGTGTGTCTTCGTCGTAGAAGTTCTTCCATCCCCAAAAGTAGCGGTCGGCGTCGTCTTGGGCGGTGAGGGCGTTCCATGTGCTGTATTTGGTTCCCAGGGGGCCTTGGCCGTCCATGTGGATCACTACCGCCAGCTCGGGGGGGATGTTGATGTGCTCGCGGTCGCCGATCATGGAGTGGCGGAATTGGTGGATGACCAGCAGCTTTTGGGGCAGGGAGTGTTGGCGGACGAGGCCAGCGAGCCATTCGGTGACCCGGTTGATCTCCGCCGCGTCCACTGTGCCGATCTGAGCCATGTGTACCTGGTGGGGTTCTAGCC
>JAPPKI010000244.1 GCA_028820035.1 bacterium
GATGCTCCAGATGTTCGGCGGTGCTTCCCCCTTGAGTCTGGACGGCCCAGGCTCGACGGGTGAACGGCGCGAGATAGTGGTCGTCGTAGTAGCCGTCGGCCCCGTGCAACTGGTGGGCACCGGCCATCACCTCCAACAGGCACTCGTTCCCAGTCACCTTGGCAGCTGACACAAGGTAGTCGCGTTGTGGCCCCGAGGGGACGAGGGCGGCTTCCGCAGTGGTCAGCTCCATGGCCTCAACCGCGATAGCCATGTCCACGAAGCGATGGCGGGCCGCCTGGAGGTCTCCCACCTGCTTTCCGTACAGCGGGCGCTGAAGGGCGTATTTAGCGGTCAGAGCCAAGACCCGGCGAGCCTGCGATGCCTGCTCGGCGCAGGTGGAGAGAACAGGATCATCGGAGGTCGCAGCTGGGGAAGCGGCATCAGACAGGCCGCGGCTCAACAGGTCGGCCGCGATCATGTCCCGGTGGGTCTCGTTCGCTCCGACCGACACTGTGGGGTGAATGGCCTCAAGAACGTCATAGGCATACGACGGGCCCTCCTCAAAGGTCGGAGTCCAGTCGGTTTCGCCCTGTCCCGCTCCCGATCGGGCCGTACGGGCGATGTCTTGGAGAAACTCGGTAGACGCCACCTTCACCACCGAGGCCTCGTAGCCCACAGGCTGGCCAGACTCCTCGTGATCGATCAAGCGTTGGCAGAAAGCCCGGACCCGTGTCGCGACCGCATGCAGTCGGGCTCGCTCTGGCCGAGCAACTCCCGCTGGCAGCCGCTGCAACCACTGCTCGGCCCATCCGTAGTGGGCCAATGAACCTCGTTCCGCGGCCACTGCCGCCATGACCTGCGACCATCCCTCGCCAACTTCTCCCAGCACGCAATCGTCATTGATTCGCACCTGGCGAAGGTCGATTTCGCCGAGAGTCCAGCGGTTGATGGTGGGCCTTCGCTCTACCTCGACTCCAGGAGCATCTAGGGGAACCAAGAACATGGTCATCGAAGAGC
This sequence comes from bacterium, assembly GCA_028820035.1. Classification (GTDB taxonomy): domain Bacteria; phylum Actinomycetota; class Acidimicrobiia; order Acidimicrobiales; family Bin134; genus Poriferisocius. Next base: position 1,000 of record JAPPKI010000244.1, read on the forward strand.
GAGCGCTCTTCTTGGGGTCGGTCACGGCCAATACCACAGCTAGGTCGGCCTTGTGGGCCCCAGTTACGTGCGACTTGGTTCCCGACAACACCCACCCGACGGAGTCTCGGACCCCCGTTACGGTGATGGCCGCCAGGTTGTTGCCAGCCCCGGCCTCGCTATAGGCAATGGCCCCCAACATCTCCCCGGAGACCATGGGTGCCAGCCAACGAGCCTTCTGGGCTCGGGTCCCGAAGCGAGAGAGCGCGAACCCGCACAGCGTCACACCGGTGTCGATGGAGGGTGCACCGTGGAAGGCGGCCTCCAGGTCGTAGACGTGCTTCCAGGCCCGAGACCGACCCTGGCCGCCGTCGGCGACGGGCAATGAGATGGCCAGCATGCCCCGACGGGCAGCCTCTTTCTGGTGGCGCCGCTCAAAATCCCGGTTGAGGCCCGTCAGATCAGTCGGGTCGATATGGCCAGCAACCTTCTCGGGCGCCATCTCTGACTTCAAAAACTCCCCAACCTCGTCGCGCCATGGGAGCAGCTCTGGGCTTAGCCGGAGTTCGGTCAGCCGCATAGCCCGAGGCGAAGGCTCAGCAACCAGTTCAGCAATGCGCGCAATGCCCGTGAAGGTCGAGGCTGTGATGGGTAGGAGTGAAGCCGGTTCGGTCCGCAATCTCGCTCAGGCTCTTGTCCACCAAGTGTTCGATATCACCGTCAAGATGGACATCTTCAATGCTGCCACAGCTGATGCAGATGAGGTGGTGGTGATGGCCGAGCAGTGGTTCAGCCAATTCAAAGTGGGCGTATTCACCCCCCGAGTTGATTCGCCGTATGGCACCGCAGCGAAACAGCACGTCTAGGTTGCGGTAAGCGGAGCTCCGAGCCATTTTGGGATCTGCTGCCACAATGTCGGGCAACGTCATGGGTTGCCCGGCTTGAGCCAAGACCTCTACCAGTTGCTTTCGACCCCTGGTATATCGGTGGTCTTGCTGGGCCAGCTTGTTGCTGATTTGGGTGTGCAGCTCAGAGAGGAAGTTTCTGTCGTCGGAGTTCGGTAGTGGTTGCCCAGTCATTTGTGTTCTGTATTTTAGGTGCTTACATCCGATGAAATCGACGCACTCAATGAACAGCCGGTCGGGGAGGACGTGGGCCCAGTCGCCGCAGCAATAGGCGCTGAGCACTGCTCCCGGCGGGCGCACCGGCATCTCCACCAGTACCGACAGCACTCGCACACCACTAGGGGGAGAGCAAATACCACGCCCATGATCGCAACGAGCTGGCCGATGATGTACAGCGCGTGGACTATAGCTGCCATGGTATTTCCTTCTTTGCAAATTGAGGGGCGCGATGCCGGTGGTCGGCTTGCCAGTGGCGACGACCCAGCAATAGGTTTACAGGAATGGGACTCATTATCAATTCTAGGCGACTTGCACTGCGTGCGGTCCTTTTGCTGGCTGCATTGGCCCTGGTTGCGTGGGGGTGTGGGAACGACGACGACGCTGCTGAGTCCGATGGAGTCCCGACGGTAGTGGTCACGACATCCATATGGGGCGATGTGGTGGCCAACGTGGCCTGCGATGGGCTGGCCGAGGTGGTCACCCTAATACCGACTGGAGGTGACCCCCATGCCTTCCAGCCCTCGCTGCAAGACCGGGGCCGAATGGAAGACGCCCCGTTGATTGTGGCCAACGGTCTCCATCTGGAAGAAGGCCTTGAGGACACTCTCGAAGCGGTAGAGGAAGCCGGGACGCCGATTTTCTATGTGGCAGACCATGTCTCCACCATCGAATACGGATCGATGACAGTGCAAATGGGCCACGACGACCACGAAGACGAGCACGGCCACGAGGATGAGCACGATCACGAGGACGAGCACGATCACGACGAGGATGAGCACGGCCACGAGGACGAGCACGAGGATGAGCACGGCCACGAGGACGAGCACGGCCACGGCCACGCGCACAGCGGTGCTGACCCCCACGTGTGGTTTGATCCCATTCGGGTTGCCGATGCGCTGCCCGCGCTCAGTCAAGCTCTGGCTACGCATGCGGGCCTAGATGCTGGGGCCCTAGATGAATGCGTTGCGGCATACCGCAGCGAGCTGAATGCTGTGGACGACGAAATCGAAGGGATCTTGGCCTCGCTTCATTCCGAGGATCGACTGTTGGTCACCAACCACGATCCCCTCGGCTACTTCGCCGATCGCTACGGGTTCCAGCTGATAGGGACCGTCATTCCGGGTGGCTCGACCTTGGCCGAGGCCAACCCCGCGGGTCTCCAGGAACTGGTTCATCTGATCGAAGAGACCGGTGTGGCCGCCATCTTCTCGGAGACGACGCACAGCTCCGATGACGCCGAAGCCCTCGGTCGAGCAGCCGGTGTCAAGGTACTTTCCTTGAACACCGGATCGTTGGGCCCCGCTGGTAGTGGCGCTGACACCTACATCGGGTTCATGCGCAGCAACGCACAGGTGATCGCTGAAGGGCTCGGTTGATCTATCCGGGTTAACTAAATTGGGCTAGTGGAGTTTCTAACCAGTCCATTCGACTGGTGGATCGAGCCCTTCGTCGACAACGTATTCATGCGAAAGGCCCTGTGGTCGGGGCTGCTGGCTGTGCTGGCCACCTCACCGATCGGAACTTGGGTTGTGCTTCGGGGGATGAGCTTCTTCGGCGAGGCCTTGGCCCATGGAGTGCTGCCCGGCCTGGCCATCGCCTTCATCGTCGGGGGCGACCCAACATTGGG
>JAPPKI010000021.1 GCA_028820035.1 bacterium
TGGGGGCGTCCAGCCAGCCGATCCCCCGGCTGGCGCACACCTCGGCCAGCTCCCGCGCCACTTCGGCCGATGCGGTGGTGTGGTCCACCAGCACTGAGCCGGCGGGCATCGTCCCCAAGGCCCCGTCGTCGCCCAGCACCACCGCTCGCAGGTCGTCGTCGGCCCCCACGCAGGTGAACACGAACTCGGCCCCGTCGGCCGCCTCCCCAGGCGTGGCCACCACCGTCCCGTCATGCTGCTCGCCCCAGCGCTCGGCCACCGCCGAAGTCCGGTTGAACACCCGCACCTCATGGCCGGCGGCCACCAAGTGCCCAGCCATGGGATAGCCCATGTTGCCCAGTCCGATGAATGCACAAATGCTCACGTCGGCCACGATATCCCTCCCATTCCCCTACTCCCCCGGCGATAGGCGGCTTCCACAGCGTTCCCATAACATCGAAGGCGATGAGCGACAACGGCTTCGACGTATTCTCCGCCGATTCCCACGTGATCGAGCCCCACGATCTGTGGCAGATCTACACGGTGGAGGCCTTCAAGGATCGGGCGCCCCGGCTGGTCCATGAGGAGACCACCGATCGACTGGTGTGCGACCAGGCCCGGCTGCCCCCGGTGGGGCTTTTGGCCGGGTGCATGCGCACCGACGACAAAGTGCGGGCCAGGGGCCGTTGGGACGAAGACGTGCCCGACGTGGGCTGGGATCCCGAAGCCCGCATGGAGGCGCTGCGCACCGACGGCGTGACCGGCGAGGTGCTGTACCCCACCATCGCCATGCAGATGTACCCCATCCGAGACGTGGAGTTTCAGTGGGCCCTGTTCGAGGCCTACAACACCTGGGTCGGCGAGTTTGTCAGCCAGATCCCCGACACCTTCGTGGGTATCGCGCTGCTCGCGCCGGTGGACTTGGAGCGGGCCGCCAAGGAGATGAAGCGGTGCCGCGACATGGGGCTCAAGGGCGTGATGATCCCGGTGATCAACGGCGAGGACAACCCCTACCAAGACCCGGAGTTCGACCCGCTGTGGGCCGCCGCGGTGGAGCACTCCATGCCGGTGAACCTGCACGCCGCCACCACCCGCGACCCCGACAAGGCCTGGGACCAGGGCACGTCCACCCGGTCGGTGCTGCAAACGGTGGACATCCAAGAAGTGGTGCTCGACCTGATCTTCGGCGGCGTGTTCGACCGGTTCCCCGAGCTGATGATCGTCTCGGCCGAGAACGACGTGGGCTGGGCCGGCAACCTGTTGGAGCGGGCCGACTACTGGTTCCACCGAAACCGCCAACTCCTCCCCGACATGAACTGCCAGGAGGAGCCGTCGCACTACTGGCGCAACAACTTCCGGGTGACGTTCATGCGCGACCTCACCGGGGTGGCCGCCCGCGACATCATCGGCACCGAGACCATGATGTGGGGCAACGACTTCCCCCACCACGTGTCCACCTGGCCCAACAGCCAGGCGGTGATCGCCGAGCACTTCGCCGACACCACCGACGATGTGCGCCACGCCATCGTGTCGGCCAACGTCCGCCAGCTCTACGACATCCAGGTGTAGCAAACAGGGGAGGGCCCATGACCAAGACCTGGACCGAAGACCATCCCGCCTTCCAAGTGGCCGCATCCCGGCGCATCCTGGCCCGTGAGGGATGCGAGAGCAGGGTGGCCGGCCACGTGTCGGTGCGCGACGCCGAGCGCGCCGACGCCTTCTGGGTGTCGCCATTCGGCTACTTCAGCGAAACGCTGCCCAGCGACGTGAACTGCTACGACATGGAGCTCAACCTGCTCGACGGCGACACACCGGCCTCGCCTGCGGTGCGGTTCCACGCCGGGTTCTACGAGGCCCGCCCCGACGCCAACTCGGTGATCCACACCCACTCCCACTACGTGGAGGTGCTGTCGACCACCGGCAAGGACATCGGGCTGTACTCGGCCGACGCTTGCCTGTTCTATGAGGAGCAGGCCCACTACGCCGACAACGGCATTGACAACCCGGTAGACGGCCCCCGCATGGCCGAGGCGCTGGGCCAGCGGTCGGTGGTGCTCATCGGCAACCACGGCGCCTGCTTCGTGTGCCCCTCGCTGGAGGAGGCCACCATCAAGGCCATCGCCTACGAGAGCTCGGCCCGTGCCCACTATGAGGCCAAGGTGGTGGGTGGCCATGAGATGCCCGAGGCCGAAGCGGCTCGGGCCAAGAAGGCGTACCACAAGTACTTCATCCCCATGATGTGGGAGGCCAACTACCGCCGCTTGCGCCGCACCGACGCCGACCTGTTCGAGACCCTGGCCAGCTAGATGGCCCCCGAGCCCGAAACCCACCCCATGACCCCTCACCCAATTGAGAGCATCGGGGTGGTCGACCTCATGCTCGGCGTGCCGTCTGACCGCGACGCCTGGTACGCCAACTTCCAAGGGCTCCTGAAGGACGGGGAGAGCCGCAGCTTCGGCCACGGCGCGGCCTACATGTTCAAAGACCTGCCCCAGGTGGACGGCGCGGTGGACTTCATCGCCTATCTGCTGGCCGAGATGGACCGCTGGGGCATCGACAAGGGGCTGTTGCCGGTGAACTTCGGCGACACCTGGGGCACCCGAGGGGTGGCCGAGCATCCCGACCGCCTCTACGGCAGCTACTTGGTGGACCCCAACCAGGGCGTGCAGGCGGTGCGGGACCTGCGCCGGGCCGTAGACGAGCTCGGGGTGATCGCCGCGGCCTGCTTCCCCACCGGGCTGCACCCCCAGGTCAACATCAACGAACCGTTGATGTACCCGATCTACGCGGCGTGCTGCGAGATGGAAATCCCCATGTGCATCAACGCCGGCGTTCCCGGCCCGCGGTTCCCGTTCGACCCCCAGCACGTCGAGCACCTCGACCAGGTGTGCTACGACTTCCCCGAGCTGGTACTGGTCACCCGGCACGGCTCCGAGCCGTGGGAAGACCTCATGGTCAAGCTCATGCTGAAATGGCCGGGCCTGCACTACTCCACCTCGGCGTTCGCCCCCAAGCACTACCCGAAGGCCATCATCAACTACGCCAACACCCGGGGCGCCGACAAGGTGATGTACGCCGGCTACTTCCCCTCAGGGCTCTCGCTGGAGCGGATCATGACCGAGATGCGTGACGTGGGATTCCGCGACCACGTCTGGCCCAAATTCCTGCGGGACAACGCCCTGCGGGTGTTCAATATGGCATGAGCATGATTGAGCAAATCTTCCGCCGACGGGACCTGGGAATCATCGACTCCCTCATCGGAGCGGGCATCCTGGCTGTCGCCGTCTTCATGTGGGCCGAGCGATCGGTCGAGGTAGACGCCAACGGCGAGGGGCCGGACAACTGGAAGTGGCAACTCTGGCAGATGGGCACCGTCGTGTTGGCCATCGTGGGCGTGTGGCTGATGTGGCGCAACACCAGCAAGGTGCCGTGGGTGCGCACGGTGTGCCTGACTGCCTTGGCCGTGGCCTACCTGCTCAACAACTACACCGACGTCTTCAAGGAAAGCGGCAATATCTGGAACACCGTCAATCCGCTGTTCATCGCCTGCGCCACCGTGGCCATCTGCACCGGATGGCGCCGGGTCATGGCCCAGCGCCAGGGCATGGAACCGGCCAACCCCTTCGTCTTCATCGCCGCCGTCATTGCCACGGGGATGGCCGTGGCGGTGTTCTTCAACGCCTACTTCACCAACGATGACGGCGCCTGGAACGTCCTCGATCCCCTGATCATCCTGT
>JAPPKI010000078.1 GCA_028820035.1 bacterium
ATCGAGGTGGTCATACGAGGCATCTCCGAGGAGAGTTCTCTGGCTTTCCAATGCGCGCTGGATGCGCTCGTGCCAGGCGGCGAGCTGCGGGGTGTCGGTCAAGCTGGTCAATGCCTCGTGGGCAGCTTTGTCTGGTATTGAGCCCAGCAGCCAAATGATGCTGGCGATTCGGTCGGAGGCGTCCACTTCCAGGGTTACTAAACCGTCTGGGAGCTGCGGGCTATATAGACGGCCCAGCATTTGGATGGCATCGTGCAACAGAGCAGGCACCGAGCATTGACCCATCACCGAAGGTCCCCATGAGTCGTTTTCAGAGCAGCCTCGCAGGAACTCGGCCAGGTGCCTGGTTCTCTCGTCACTGCTGCCGATGAAATCCCGAAGCGCCTGTCTCTGCTGAGACGGCCAGAGCAGAGCGGCGGCGGTCAGCCAGCGCACCTTTTGGGCATCGGTGGCGCTCTTGGCCCTGAGCTTCTTCTCGACAACAGGGGCAAGCACAGTCCGGTCGGGGAACCGCAGGGCTGAGCCCAGCAAACGGTCGAGCAAGCGCAGTTGCGGGCTGGGGGCCCGAACGGGAAACGCCCGCAGAAGCCGAACCCTGATGTCGTGTACCCGTCTGACAAGCCGGTCGCCGGAGTCACTTACCCGGTTGGCCTGGCCATCAACTCGGTCAAGGTCGTAGAGGCCCGGCGGGTTCTCGTCTCCGGCCTTGAGCGCGGCGACGGCGCATCGGTAGAGCACGTCGAACACCAGATCGGGGTCGTCATCCAGCCAGCGGTCGTGGCAGGGGGAGGTCGCATCGTGCTTAGGTGTATCGGCGACGCAGTAGCGGATGGCGAGGATCTTGCGCTTCTGGACGTCGCTGAGAGCGTCCAGGCGCGATGGCGACTGGCCTTGAAGCAAATCGAGGCTGGCCAGCACGGGATAGGCCAGATAGTGGTGGCGGGACTCGGAGTGAAGCGAGATTGTCTGGTCGGCCTCGGGCAGGTCGTCTCGAAACGCTGTCTCGCGCAGCGCTGTGAGGACCACATCTGCCAGCTCGGCGTCGCCCCCGAGGAACTCCCGGACGCGGTCGGACGGGCGCGCCTGTTGGTCGACTTCAATGAACAGAGCGAAGTACGCTTTGGCCAGAGTGTCCAGCAGTGGCGGGGCGGCACGGTTCTCCTTCAGCTCATCTGCCTTTGAACGCACAGCTTCTGCCCACTCAGACTGCTGCTGGCGCTTGCTCCGCTCGTATTCGGCCATGCGCTGTTGCCGCTCTTGCTCCCACTCCAGATGCTCTTGTCTGGGGGGTGGAGGATTACGCAGATCCTCAAGCAATGCAGCCAACCTGTCGTCGCCCTGCGTCCGGCGTTCCAGGCCCTCGATTGCGAGACCCTCGCTGATGGCGGGGTCATCCAGCGAGCGGAACGCCTGGGTGAGCAACTCCTTTGAGGCGAACTGCTCGGAATCTGCCAATTGCAGCGCCGTGTCCAGGCACCAGAGGCCGAAATCGGCGGGAGGCTTGCTCCGATGCAAGGCGTTGCAGCGCCAGTGCTGGTACAGCTCGTAGTGCTCGTTGGCCTCGTTTCGCCTGATCCAAGTCAAGAAGACGGACTTCTGGGCCTCGGGCCGAGCTTCCAGCCAAACCCTGACCCTCTCCGCCACCTCGATGGCGGGGTACGACCATGCTCGCGGCGGTCGAACGGTTAGCGAGCGACTCGGGGAACTCAGCCAGTCGAACAATCGGGCAGAGTCAAGCTCATCCCCCCACGCATCCAACCCCCGGTCGAGCAGGGCAAGGGGCAGATCACCGAAACCAGACTGATCCAGAGATGCATTGATTTGCGGTGCGTCTTCACACAGGGAGTCCAGCAGTTCTGCAACGTGGTCGTCGTTGGACTGCTCCAGAAGCTGAGAGTGCCAAAATATGGCGAAACGGCCCAGGTAGTTACGCCGGTTCCGGGGCAGCGCGTAGTCCCAAATCTGCGAAGGGGGCAAGTGGGCTGGATACAAGTGTCGCAGAAGGGTTCCGCTCAGGTCATCGTCGGGATCAGGCACTGCTCTTGAGCGGATGTCGTCGAGAAGCCAGAGCGCAGAGCGGGCTTCGGGATCGCTGCCTGCCACCATGCGCAGGAATACGTCCAGCGCCAACCGCCTTGTGGCAGGAGGCTGCTTCGGATTGTGCACAATTGCCTCGGTGACTGACTCGAGGTCGTCCAATAGACACAAGCTGGAGCTTTCGGCAGCAGCGAGCACGGTCAAAACGAACTCCACGATCCGGTGCTTATCGTCCGAGGGTTCAGGGTCGGCAAGCAAGTCCCTTATGGCAGCGGCCGTGTCTTCCGACACCAGCGACCGGAATGCCCAGGCGGTGGTGTCTCGGAAGCCTGCGACCCGCCCGTCGCGCTGCTCGTGGCCGAGCAAAGGCCCAAGGGCGGCGAACCGGCCCAGGGATTCCAGCAGCCGCCTCTTCTCATCGGCGGAGAAGCTGCCGATGTCCCCGTACAGGCCGACTCCGACAGGGTCGGCATCGATCAGCAGAGCCCGCGCATCGGGGGAATGCGCCGCAAGCCAAGCCGAGAGGCCCCGCAGCGTGGTGACGACCTGAGAATCAGCTGGCCTGGTCATCAGCGCCACCACCCTTGAGGCCGACAGCCCATCGCCGATCAGCTTGGCGAGGCAGCGACCGGCCAGGAACTCGGCCAGGTGGCGGTGGACTGGGTGGTGGCCGTGTTCGCCCTCAGCGGCGAACAGCCTTGTCCTGAGGGCGCGCTCCAAGCTCTCCTTGGGCGGCAAGTCGGGCAGCTCATCGAGAGAGTGAATCGGCACCATCGAGTGGGAGTCAGCGTTGGGGGCAACCGAGAATCCTGGAACATCGGCGATCAGATGCAGGATGCACAGGTAGCCGGCTGCGTCCAATACAGCGTCTTCGGGTGAGACCCCTGAGCCAATGCGATGCTCCTGGTTTTGCTCCTCGGCCATTTGTCGACAGGCCATCTCAAAGGTCTCCAGTCGGCTTTCGGGCCACTCGCCGCAGTGTGCCACTGCGTCGGCCAACAGCGTCAGCGTTTGCGGGTTGTTGAGCAGACCGCGGAGACCTAGCTGCTCGGCTTCGTCTATGAACTCTTGGGCGCCGTTGGGAACCGGATGCTTGCTCAGCAACTCCGCGATGTCGGCGTCGCTGAGGGGATCGAGTCGCAGAATGGCGATCTGCGAGTCAGGGGATACGGCCTCCAAGCTTTGGAGATCGTTGTCGCCGAGCCAATCAGCCTCTCGGCACGAGAGGCGGAAACTCGGTCGTCCAAGCTGGTCGAGCCGGCTGCGGACCTCATCCAGCGGAGACCGCATATCGGTGGCACCGGCCCGCACCTCGTCGAGCCCGTCGATGAAGATGGTCTTGCAGCGCCACTCGGGGTGGGCACCCACCGAGAGGGTGATGAAGTCCCGGGCGCTCATGTAGACCGCTTTATCGCCTGTATCGCCCGGTGCCGCTTTCTCCCGCTTGAACTCAGTTGTTTTTCCGGAGCCAGGATCACCGAGCAGCACATAGGCAGACCGGTCCCGGAAGCGGCTGAGCGGTGCTGAGGCATCGGCAGCGCCACCAGCGCGGACCTCGGTACAAGTGCGCGCGACGTAGACGCTCATGGGGAATCGAACCAGTGGTCGGGGGGCAGGGTCAGGAACTCGTGGAGAGGCACACCAGTATCTCCAACCACAACGGTGTTGACTG
>JAPPKI010000123.1:0-244 GCA_028820035.1 bacterium
CATCGCGGTGATAGAGGTCTTTGCCGGCAAGGACGGTCCAAATGATGGTCAGGTCTGCCTCTGCTAGTCGCTCGACTGTTTCTTGTCGGCTTGCGAGCAGCGAGGAGGGTCCGCCGTCGGCGATGGATGGGTCTTTCGCGATGCTGGTGCCTTGCTGGTTTTCCCATTCGAAGTCGCCGGAGCGGGACAGGTCGAGCAGGTTGTGGAGTCGCCTACTTGGTACATATCCGGTTGTCTCTTGTGC
>JAPPKI010000123.1:254-3689 GCA_028820035.1 bacterium
CTCTATCGGTTCCGGTTCCGGCGTATCGGGTTGTGGCGGTGAACAGGTCGCACGGCAGTTGTTCCATTTGAAGGATCCAGTGATCGGATTCGGAGAAGGTCTGCGCCCATGCCGGGTCATTGGGGTGAGCCGCAAGTAGTGCATTGTGGGCATCAGGAGATTCGGGCATCCAACGCTCATGCCAATCCATGCCTTCTGCCCAATTGCGGAATTGGGGAAGGTCGGCTGCGGGGATCAAGTAGCCGCGGATTTGCATCCAGAGCGAGAGTTCGGGCTGACGGAGGGCCTTTTGTTCAGGGGTCAGGGGTTCTTCCCAGCTGGTAAGTGTTTCGAGGACGAGCCACTGTCTTTCGTTCTTGTCCGTGACGGCAATCAGATCAAGAGGGTCGGGAGTTCCGTCGATGTCGGTTGGCGCTTTCCCGGCCTCATTCGGGTCGAAGGTTGCCTGCGACGGTGAGAACCACGGTCTTGGCGGGCCGGTGTCGGGTTTCTGGACGAGGATGGTGGGGTCGATGTCGCGGTATACCAGTTGCTCGGCGTGGCTGTACGTCACCGGCGGACTGCTTCTCCATTCTCGTACGGGATAGTTGTCTGCTAGGCGTCCAAGAAGTTCGTAGAACGCGATCCATTGGTATTTCTTGCCGACACGTTCAACAGCATGATCGGTCCTCGATCCTGAATGCAGCGATCTGTCGACACTTTGGAAGACTTGCGGAGTCCATCCGAGTTCGACAACCCGGTCGAACACCATTCGCTCAACCAAGCCGACCATCCCACCTTGGCGGTCGGGTTCAAACCGACCAAAGTAGGGCTCCAGGATGTATCTGCCGAAGTCTCCGTAATGGATGGAGTACCAAATTGACCCGTAGTCGTAGTCGGGTAGTTCGGTCATGGCTTCGATTTGGTCGGTGGTGCGCACCGACGTTGGTAGCTCTGCCCCGTAAGGAGGCCCGTTGTACGGTTGCCCGTCCGAACCACCCCTATCCGGTGGAATCCAGCCGGTGCTGAGTGCGAGTTGAAATATGCGGTGGGCGTAATCGCGCGTGAGCAAATGGGAGGGCCACTCGGCTGCGAGCATGTCGGCGGTTCCGTTAGCGAGTTTGTGGTGGGCAGAGGTGTCGGGCGAGCGCAGCGCGGCCCCGCAGGCCGCGGCAGCGAGGCGCTCAAGCACACAGGGGTCGTTTACTCCCTCAAACGACCGTAGGACATCTTCGGCAGCGTCGGGTCCTGGCTCGAAGAGAGCGACCAGGGCCTTGGTTGCCCGGTCTCTGACACGGTTGTCGGAGGTTGCCAGCATCCATCCGAGCATTAGCCCCGCTAGTCGCCTGACTTCCGTTTCGGCATCGCCGCTTTGGGCTCGCGCCCAGTTGATTAGTCGCTCCACGGATGTCTGGTACTCCGTCTGTTCGACGAGGAAGAGTGACCATTGCGCGTCTCGCTCGGCCAGTCCTTGTTCCATCAGCCAGGCATGGAACTGGTCGGCGTTTAGAGGATGGCCCAGAACGCAGGACAGCTGCACGAACTGATCGAATAGCGATTCCCGCAGATCTTCGTCGCCTAGCAATTGCCTCACAATCCCGAGGGTCTTTGGACTGACTGACCCTGCGGACCGCAGTATCAGGCTGTCCACGAACAGATCGATTTCATCACGGGTGACCCTTCCGTTGTCGTCGGCGAGGATTTCGATGAGTTCTACGCCTCTGGCCTCGGGGAGCATGACGGCCAGTGCGCCGAGAACTCCCCTGTGTCTCCACCGGTGGCGGCCAAGGCTTTCTGCCCATTGCCTAATTTCCTCGTCGGTGTTCTCGTAGCGAAGAGCAGCTCGGGCAATGTCGCCGAGGCGCTGGTAGCCAAACCCGAATCCGGCTGGAGTCTTGATGAGGACTCCCTCACTAATGAGGCCCTTGAGGAGGGATTTGGACCACTCCGCATAGGGGTGAATGTCTTGGAGCAGTTGTTCCGCTGTCTCCCGGTCAATTGTCGTGCTTTCGGAGGCTTCAATAGTTTCGGCCAGTACGCGTACCGCTTGCTGCACTAGGGGGCGTTCCGGATCGAAGTCGCAGCGCTGGCGGCTGGAGAGACGCTCGTTGACTGCTCTCAAGAAGGCGTCGCAAACCGTCGTGAGCCCGGCAGAGTCCAACTGGAAGCTATCGTGGCCCAGCGTTGCCAGCGCTTCGCAAGCCAGCCTCAGGAACAGCGGATTAGAGAACTCTGGGTTCAGCATCGGGAAGCTCACTGACCCAATGCCGTAGTGCTGGGCATACCGTATGACTGCTGCTTCAGCGGCCTCGCCGTAGCCTTCGTGCTCGACTTTAGGCATCGTGGTATCACCCACAGTTTCAGGCACAAACTCAGAGCGGCAGCTAACTGCCAAGGCAACTTGCTTGTGCCGGGCCACAATCTGTCGGAGCACTCGCAAATTGTCACTCCACCCCTCAGGGTGTTCGCTCTCGTTCAAGGCATCGATCGTCAGCAGCCCAACCACTCCAGACGCTTCGGCAGCTACAGCAAGCGCCGCCACCTCGTCCTCGACAGATCCCTCGAAAGACGTCAATCCAGGGATCTGGAGGTGAGGGGTCCCACGGTTGAAATCCTGGGCCATGACCAAGACGGTGGGACACCCGGCTTCGACCCTCAGCTTGGCGATATCGCACAGCAGGTGAGTCTTGCCCGTTCCTGCCTTGCCAGTGATCAGCACCTCGCCTGCCCGCGCCGCCCTAGTCGATGTAGAAATGGCGAGTCTTGCCAGACTTTCAAGCGCTCCCAACGTCCGTTTCGCATCATGGTGTAAGGAGGCCGCACTGCCGACGTAGAAGCCACCATCTGAGAGGTGGTTGGCACGCAGCAACCTGAGAATGTTCCATATCTCATCTTGGGCAACGTGAATTTGGTCATCTGGGACAGGCAGATCGCCGTAGCCGCCGAGTGCCGAAATGACTGAGCCGATCGCGCGGCCAGCTTCTTCAATGGCCGCCTTGCAGGCGGGCAGCGCTTCAGCGACTTCTCCCGTGTCGCCATCGGGTGCCCGCCAACTCCCGGGGCGCCTCTCCCGGAGTGCAGCTAGGTATTTTCGCCATTCTGCTGTGAACTGATCTGTGCGGCCTAGCCCCTCCAAGACTTGCGCTGCCCGCACCCCAACATGGACTTCGGGCGAGTAGCGACGATCCGCTTTCTCGATGGCCTCATCGAGCCGGTCTTGGAACCAGGGGCCATCCATAAGAGATTCATCGAACCAGTAGCGCAACCGCCCCGACTGCCCAGGGCTTGTCAGTGCCTTTACAAGTTCATGCTCGCCAAGGAACGCAAAATCGACCGATCTGCCTGATTCCTGTGCCAAATTCCGCCACTCCCCGACCTTGTTTTCCCAGCGGGTACGAGCCGACGTGCGCCCGAGTGCGTCGCCTGCCGGCAGGTTGATGGGAAGCACCACTAGAT
>JAPPKI010000536.1 GCA_028820035.1 bacterium
GCCCACCCCAAACCATCGACATCCAGCTCGAGGGCGACCAGTACTTCAACAACCTGGCCCATTACGGCGACCAGGCCGACCTGGCTGCCGGCCAGATCGCCGCTGACGTGGGAGGCATTGAGAACGCGGTGGTTATGGGCATCAGCCTCGAGGTGCCCTCCGGTACCGAATTCGCCGCTTATGTGGAGCAATCGGTGAACAGGGGTGGAGGCACCTACGTGGGAACCCAGTATGTAGCCCCGGGCGCGACCGAGGTGATCGCCCAGATGGCGGCGCTCCAAGAGGGCATCGACGACCACGGCGTGAACTACGTGACCCTGCACGGGTCGCCCGGCGCCGGTCTTGTGGTGATGCAGGGCATGGCTGACGCTGGCATCACCGACATTCCCATCATCGGCATCCACGGAATAGCAGCCAACTCGATCTGGACCGAAGGCCCCGAAGAGATCAGCGATCAGACCTTCGGCATGCACTCATTCCTCACTGCCAACAACGACATCGAGGCCTCAGCTGAGATGGAGCGGTGCGCCACGCTGGCCGGCTACGACGGTGAGCACCTCAACCTGAACTTCTCCCATGGCTTCTTGAATGGCTACGTGTTCCACCAGGCCATGGAGCGGGCGGCCGAGACCGGCGAACTCAGCCGTGAGAGCCTCACCGAGGCACTCAAGGGCTCCTTCGACACCATGGGCATCACCTGTCCAATCGACTGGAGCTCCGCCAACCACAGCCAGTGCGGCGCCGCGTTCTCGCTCGACGCCGCCACCGGCGGCATGGTGCCGGCCAATCCGTTCAGCTTCTACGCCGACAACTTCGACGGCGAGTACGGCATCGAGATCGGCTAATCGAACAAGGGGCGCCCCTGCGTTGTCGGACACCAGCATGATCGCCGAGGACTTCGCCGATTATCTGGCCGACAACGTGGGGGCCGACCCCTACCCCATATTCCGCCGGATGCGGGATGAGGCCCCGGTAGTGTGGGCTGAGCCGCTCCAGGCCTGGGTGCTGACCCGGTGGGACGACATCACCGCCATGCTGGAGGACACCGAGAACTTCGGGGCGCTGATGAACCGGCCGGGCACGTCCAGCATCTTCGGCCGGGCCATCTTGCAGATGTCGGGCGACGAGCACCGGCGCAAAGACGCCATCTTGGCCAAGCGCCTGCGCGGCCCCCGCTACCTCGGTTCCACCATCGAGGAGATCGTGTCTGGCTTGGTCCACGAGTACGGAGACCAATTGCCGGTGGCCCCCGAGGTGGCCGACCTGCGCACCGGGCTCACCGAGCCGGTTCCGCTGGGGGCCATCGCCGAGCTGATGGACATGGGAGCGGCCAGCAACTTCCGGAACTGGTACAACGACATCGTCGCGGCAGGGACCTCCAACTTCGCCCAAGACCCAGAGGTCCACTCCCGGGGCGAGGTGGCCCGAGACGAGCTTTACGACTTCGTCACCCCCAGCATCGAGGAGCGCCGCGGCTGTCCCGGCGACGAACTGCTGTCCGACCTGTGCTCCATGGAATACGAGGGCGAGCGGCTGTCCGACGACGAGGTCCGCAGCTTTACCGCGTTCCTGCTGTCAGCCGGTATCGAGACCACCGATCGGGCACTGGCCAATCTGGTCAAGCACCTCATTTTGCGACCCGAGCAGTGGCAGCGCTTAAAGGACGATCCATCGCTGTCCAGCTCGACCGCCACCGAGATTCTCCGCTTCCGCCCCCCTGTGCAGGCCATCGTGCGCATGACCAAGCAAGACATGGAGGTCAGCGGCACGGTGATCCCGGCCGAGAGCAAGCTCATGGGCTTCATCGCCAGCGCCAATCACGACCCCGACCGCTTCGACAATCCCGAGGTGTTCGACGTGGGCCGCTTCGAGGGGGCCGAGCGCCCCAACTACACCCCGATCGGCCCGGTTCGGGCCTTCGGCGCCGGCCCCCACACCTGCACCGGCTCGCTGCTGGCCAAGCTGGAGATGGAACGCACCCTGGAGTATTTGGTCGAACGGTTCGACCACTTCGAGTTCGCCGGCGACGTGCCTCCCGACACCGGCATCGTGCTCCGCTCCCCCGAGACCCTCGACGTAGTTCTCCACCCTGCCGCCTGAACCGGCCCAATCCGGGGCGGTCTAAGAGACAAACTCGGCAGGCTGGGCCTCGAAGCGCTGTTGGCAGCCGGGAGCGCAGAAGTAGTAGGTGATGCCGCCGTGGATGGAGCGGTAGCGGGCGTCGGCCACCAGCACGGTCATGCCGCACACCGGGTCGACGGCCTCTTCAGGGCGATCTTGAGACGCGGCCTCGGTGTCGGCTGCGAGGTGGCCCTCGGCCCGACGAGCCACCAGGTCGGCCATGATGGCCGCCGCGATCTCCCGGTTGGGAATGCGACCCAGGTTCAAACCGGCCGGGGAGCTGATCCGGGCCAGATCGTCGTCGCCAAACCCCTGAGTGCGGAGGTAATCGTTCATGGCTTCGGCCCGCTTGGCCGATGCCACCAGTCCGATGTAGCCAGCATCGGTGCCCAGAGCGGCCGCCAAAGCCACGTCGTCGTAGTGCCCTTGGGTGGCCACCACCACTGCGGTGGCCTGGTCGACAGTCAGGCCGCTCAAGTCCAAGCTGGTGCGCACGAGCTCGGGGCGCTCATGGTCGTCGGGCTGACCGCCGTCGTCGATGACTACCGCATCCCAGCCGACGGCGGTGGGCCCCCCGGCGATTGGGTCCACCCCCCGAGCTAGCCCCATAACCACCACCAGGGGGGGGGGGCGGCGCGGGTCCAGATAGATCTCCATCGCACCCTCCGAATCACACGCCATGGCAATCGTGCGCAGCCCGTCGCTGTGCTCGTCGGTCGAACCAGTGTCGGCACTCCGGCTTCGGTCTCGGCCGTCCGATGGGCCCAGGCACAGCAGCCGGGGTTCGCCATGGTCCAAACAGGTCAGCGCCTCCACGATCACGGTGGGCTCGGCGCACGCCCCGCCCAGCCAGCCCCGCACCGAGCCGTCGGGCAGGATCACCGCTTGCGACCCCTGCTGGCCCGACGACGGCGCTCGCCGCCAGATCACCGAGGCCATCACGAACGGCTGGCGTTGCCGGCGCAACTCCACCGCCCGAGCCATGACGTCGACATTCATGGCATCGACTCGGCTAGCTGGCTTCGTCGATGGCGGCCCACACCCGATCGGGCAGTACCGGCATGTCGATATTGCGGACGCCCAAGTGGGCCACCGCATCGATCACCGCGTTAACGAACGCGGCAGGCGATCCCACAGTGGCCGACTCCCCCACGCCCTTGGCCCCGATGGGATGGTGAGGCGAGGGCACCTCTGTGGCCAGCAGCTCGAAGCGGGGCGTCTCCCAGGCGGTGGGCACCAGGTAGTCCATGAAGTTGGCCCCGATGCAGTTGCCGTCGTCGTCGAAGGTGATCCACTGCATGGCCGACATAGCGAACCCCTCGGTGAGTCCTCCGCAGATCTGGCCTTCCACGATCATCGGATTGATCCGCACCCCGCAGTCGTCCAGCGCCACCATGCGCTGCACTTCCCACACGCCCGTGTCGGGGTCCACCTCCACCACCACGATGTAGCTGCCGTAGGGGTAGGTGAGGTTGGGCGGGTCGTAGTAGGTAACGTCCTCCAGGCCGTACTCCATGCCCTCGGGCAGGTTGGTGTAGGCGGCCAGGGCCACGTCTTGGA
>JAPPKI010000231.1:0-901 GCA_028820035.1 bacterium
CATCAGGCCTGTCCGAGCAGGATCTCCGCGACATCGTTGAGATCGAGCAGCTGTTGGCCCGCTATGCGTCGGCGATGACCCGCACCAGCATCGACGAAGTGATGGCCGTGTTCACCGCCGACGGCACCTACAGCGCCTTCGACGAGACCTACACCCTCAGCGACTTCCCCGCCCTCGTTGAAGCGGCTCCCGACGGGCTGTTCCTCTGCGGAACACCGGCCATCGATCTCGATGGCGACGAAGCCACCGGCACCCAACCCCTTTGTTTCGTGGCCCAAGAAGACCACCACCTCCGGATCGGCTGGTACACCGACCAGTACCGCCGGACCGAAGCCGGTTGGCGGCTGGCCACACGCTCCATGACCTTCCTTCGTCGCAGCGGTGCCCGCGACTCCGGGCGACCCCACGACCCCGCGCGCCCGACTCCGGGAGGCGATACGTGACCCTGCCGGCCTGGGACCGACCTCGCACCGCAGTGGTCACCGGCGCCGGCTCCGGCCTGGGTACCGCTATCGCTCACCGCCTGGCCGCCGAAGGCGCCCAAGTGGGGGTGACCGATGTGAACCCCGATACTGCCGTCTCGGTGGCCTCAGCCATTGTCGATACCGGAGGTTCCGCCGTCGCCGTTGCAATGGACGTGAGTCACTGGCCCTCGATTGAGGCGGGCATGAACGAGGTGCGGGCCGCGTTCGGCCCCATAGCGATTCTCATAAACAATGCGGGAATCAGCCCCTTTGAGAAGTTCCTCGACATCGATGGCGACGCCTTCGACCAGGTCATGGCCGTCAATCTCCGCGGGCCGTTCCAGTGCTGCCAAGCAGTGGTGCCCGACATGATCGAGGCGCAATGGGGCCGCATCGTGAACATCGCGTCGTCGAGCGCGCAAACCGGCAATGCCCGC
>JAPPKI010000231.1:911-3649 GCA_028820035.1 bacterium
ATTACTCCGCGTCGAAGGGCGGGTTGATCTCGCTAACCCGCTCACTGGCCAAAGAACTCGGCCGCAAGGGCATAACGGTCAACACCGTCTCGCCCAGCTTCATCGAAACCCCCTCGCTGCACGCGGCGGCCGAGAGCGGCAACCTCGGCACCGGGATAGACCAGCACATCCCCACCACCCCCGTTCGACGAGTGGGCAGGCCGGAGGACATCGCCGCCGCAGTGGCCCACTTGGTGCGCGATGAAGCTGATTACGTGACGGGACAGGTGTTCGGCGTCAACGGCGGCCGCGTCATCGTCTGAGCGCACTAAAGGCGCTGGTCGGCAACGTTGTCGGGGACGATGGCGCGGAGGCAGAACTCCCAGACTTCGTCGCCCGTGATGGGTTGGCGGGCGCCGACGTTGCGACCGGCGGTGAACGTTGCCGTTTGCACGAGGAGCGCGGCCATCCGACGAGGGCGGCCCGGGCGCAACAACCCCGCATCGGCGGCGGCCCCAACCACCTCGCTGATGTAATTGATCAGCGGGGCGAACGCCGCCGCCACTTCTTCGGGATGGTCGACGAGGAGGCGGAAGGCGAATTCCGAGAACAACGGCTGCTTGGACACCCGGCTGGGGGCGCACAGGTCGTACAGGTCGCGAATAACTCGCTCCAGGCGATTCAGCGGCTCCCCCTCAGACGATGCGACGATGAGGCCGTCGACGGCCAGGCCCATTTCTTCTTCGAACAGCGTCAAAAGGAGCTCGTACTTGCCATCGAAGTACTGGTAGAAGCTCCGCAGGGAATGAGGCGCCTGGTCGACCACCTCCTGCACCGTGAACTCGGTGGAGCCCTTCTCGTTCATGACGGCCCGGGCGGCATCGAGGAAATGCTGTGCTCGTTCCGATGCTCGCTCCCGAGCCACCCGGGTGGAGCGTTCGATCACCCGGCTTCGCCACGCCGATTCGCCGCTTGGGGCCTCTGTCAGCGCATTCGATGCTCCCGCCATAGCCGCCCAGGGTACTCCAGTCCCCGAAAATGCGGCTACCGCAGGTGGTAAAGCTCGTTTTCCCGCTCGTCAAGCAGGGTTCTTTGACCCGGTTTGGCCTCAGCGAATAGTGGCATTATCAGGCAACGGAAACTAGATTTTCACCCACCAAAAGTGGTGACGCGGCGGCAACACCGAGGAGCAGGCGATGACCCTACCGATGCACGGCGTCCGGATCCTCGAGGTGGCTGAACACACTTTCGTCCCCGCCGCATCGGCCCTCCTCGCCGAGTGGGGTGCGGAGGTAATCAAGGTCGAACACCACGAACGCGGCGACGCCATGCGAGGTCTGGCCTCCAGCGGCACCGTCTCCATCGGCGATGGGGCCCATGTGCTGCTCGAGCACTCCAATCGGGGGAAGAAGAGCATCGGGATCGACCTCACCACCGAAGCCGGGCTAAACGTGCTGTACCGCCTAGCCGCGGTGTGCGATGTGTTCCTCACCAACAAGCTGCCTGAGGTTCGGGCCAAGCTGCGGATCGACGTCGAAGAGATCCGGCACCACAGTCCCGACATCATCTACGTCCGCGGCAGCGGGCAGGGAGCGCGCGGCCCCGAAGCCGGCAAGGGCTCATACGACTCGCTGGCCTATTGGGCCCGGGCCGGCATCGCCGCCGGGCAGATGCCCGTTGGCAGCGAGGAGGTGCCCCCGCCCCCGGCGCCCGCGTTCGGCGACTCCATCGGCGGGATGACAATCGCCGGCGGCATCATGGGGGCGCTGTTCCACCGCGAGCGCACCGGGGAGGCCACGGTGGTGGATGTCTCGCTGCTCGGCGTCGGCATGTGGTCGATGGCCGCCGCCATCGCCCTTTCGCTCCAGTCCGGCACCGCCTGGCGAGGCCGCCCGCCGGGCACCGCCATTCGCAACCCTCTCACCGGCTACTACCTCACCAGCGACGGCCGAGCCATCGCGCTCACTTGTTTGCAGGCGGCGAAATACTGGCCGGAGATGTGCCGAGTGCTCAACCGACCGGACCTAGCCGCCGACGAGAGGTTTGCCGACACCGCGTCGATCACCGCCAACGCGCCGGCTGCGGCCGAGATCCTGGCGGAGATCTTCGCCACCCGAACCTACGAAGAATGGATCGAGGTGCTCGGCGATTTCGCCGGGCAGTGGGCCCCGGTGCAAGACGCTCTTCAGGTGGCCGACGACCCGCAGGCGGTGGCCAACAAGTACGTGCGGGCCTACACCGACGTCGCCGGGGCGCCCTACCGACTGGTATCCCCACCGGTGCACTACGACGGGGCCCCACCCGCGCCCCGCCGGGCTCCCGGGTTCAACGAGCACGGCGACGAGATCCTCCGCGATCTCTTGGGCCTCGACGACGAGGCGATAATCGACCTCAAGATCCAGAGCGCAGTGACGTGAATTGGGCCCGAACGTAGAGTACGAGGACTGCTGACCGAGGAGCGCTTGCATGCCGACCACCCGAACCGACGACCTCATTCTGGTCAGCGTCGACGACCACATTATCGAGCCGCCCGATCTGTTCGTGGGCCACATTGCTCCCGAATACTTGACTCGGGCTCCGCAACTGGTGCGCACCGACGAGGGCACCGACGTGTGGGAGTTCGGGGGGCGGTGTGTCGAGAACTCGGCTCTGAACGCCATCGCCGGGCGGCCCAAGGAGGAGTTCGGGCTCGAACCCCAGGGGCTCGATGAGATCCGCCCTGGCTGCTACGACGTCAACGAGCGGGTGAAGGACATGAG
>JAPPKI010000275.1 GCA_028820035.1 bacterium
TCGGGTCGGCGATAGTTCTCCTCGGCCAGCAGCGCGGTGGGGAGGTTGTAGTCGGGTATCGGGTTCAGCCACTTCTGGGTCCCCAACCCGGCGGCGGCCAGGATCTCGGCCAGCTCCCGCCGCGACCAGGTGGTGGGCTCCCCGTCGCGGTAGCCCTCCCAGCCCACCCAGGGCAGCCCCAGATGGTCTTCGGGAAATCCCAGCAGGTACTTGAGCCCGAGGCGGTTCTCAATGGCCAACACCACCACTCCGTCGGGAGCAAGGGCATCCACCGCCCGGCTGAGAAGGGACGCGGGCCCGTCTCCCCCACCCTGGCCAGTGCCGGTGTATTCCAGCACTCCCACCAACAGAACCACGTCGTAGGCCTCGCGCCCGCCGTCGCCCAGCCCTCCCAGCGGCCCGCACAGGACGCGGACGTCCTCGAGTCCGGCACAGCGATGGGCGATCAGCTCGGCTCGAGCTGCACTGCCCTCCACCGCGGTCACCACCGCCCCCCGGTCGGCGCAGATCCGGGTGTTGACTCCCGAGCCCGCCCCCACGTCCAACACCCGGTCGCCAGATCCGATGACCACCGGGGCCAATAAAACGGCCCGTTCCGGCGCCAGGTGATAGGCCGTGGGCCAGTCGTGGATCGCCGACGCCAGCTCATCCGACCCCACTCGGCGGTCTTCCGCGGCTCGCAGCATTGCCAGCAGCTCGTCCTCAGCCCCGTCGGCATAGGGCAGCGAGTCGCCGATCATGGTGATTGGCAAGGGTTCAGCGCTCATCAGCACATCCCGGCCGGCTCAGACCCCGGCCCGCCAGTCGCCCTCCAGGTTCAACAGCCCGTTGGCCTGCGGATCGGGCTCACCGGAAATCTGAAGCCAGAACTCCCGGGCGCGGCGGTCGTAGAGAAACGAGGCGTCAGAATCCTGCACGGCGGCGTTGACATGGAACGCGCCCGAGCGGAACGGTATGCGGAGCAGGCGAAACTCCACCCACCCCTCGCCGTCCACCTTGCCCGGTCGGAACCCGTCGACGTGGGAGCGGGGGCCGGCCAGATGCAGGTTGTTGTGGTCGTAGAACCCCAGTGAGAACACCGGGTCTTCAACCGGCTCCGAGGCGGAGTAGTGGATGCGCACGACCAGCGGATCGCCCGATGCGAAGGACTTGGGCCGGTGACCGGCCCCATCGAAGAATTCCAGGTTCGTGATGCGCAACGGCGTCTCCCCCTCGGTATCGGAGCGGGGACGGTGACCCACCGAAGCGGCCCCCTCGGTGTCGATGGTGTCGAGGTAGGCGTTGACCACATCCTGGGGATCGCCGACCGCGGCCAGCAGCCCGCGGTTGAGCCAGGCCATCTGATCGCAGTTGGCCCGCAGCATCCCCAGATCGTGGCTGACCAGCACGATGGTCACCCCTTGGGACCGCAGCGACTCCAAGTGGCTGAAACACCGGAGCTGGAACTCCTCGTCGCCCACGGCCACCACCTCGTCGACGATGAGGATCTCGGGGTCGACGTGGACGGCCACCGCGAAGCCCAGCCTCACGTACATGCCGCTGGAGTAGATCTTGACCGGACTGTCGATGAACTCCTCCAAGCCGGCGAATTCGACGATCTGCTCCACTCGGTCATCAATCTGAGACTTCGGCACCCCGAGCACTGAGGCGTTGAGGTAGATGTTCTCCCGGCCGCTCAATGCGGGGTGGAACCCTGCCCCCAGCTCCAAGAGGGCCGACGTCCGGCCGTTGGCTTCGACTCGGCCTTCGGTGGGGCGGTAGATCCCGGCCATGACCCGCAGCAGGGTGGACTTGCCCGATCCGTTGCGTCCCACCAGCCCGTACATCGAACCCCGGGGCACCTCCAGGCTGATGTCTCGAAGCGCCCAGAACGGCTCACTGCGCACCCGGCGGAATGAGCGGCCCGATCCGGGGCGCAGCCCCGTCCACGCTTCCTTCAGGCTGAGGGGCCGGTCCAAGGTCAGCCGGAAGCGCTTGGACACGCCCTCGACGACCACCGCGTTCTCGCCCATCGCCTAGAGCTCCTCGGCGATGTCGCGGGTTCGGACTTTGAACATCAACCAGCCACCCGCGCCCACCGCCAGCGAAATCAGCGCCATGAGCCCCAATCGAAGCAGACCGGGCCAGTCCAGTCCGTACAGCAGCTCGCGAGAGGCCTCAGTGAACTGTGATAACGGATTCAACCGGATGATGTCGCGCACCGGCAGCCCCATGGCCCGCTCGGGTATCAACGACAGCGGATAGACGATCGGCGTCACATAGAAGAGGAACTGCAAGACAATGGTGGACAGGTAGCCAACGTCGCGATAGCGCACGTTCCACACGCTGAGCACGAGGCCGATCCCCAGGGCAAAGATGGCCAAGAACAGCAGGAGGACAGGCCACAGCAGGAAGGTCCAACTCACGTTCACCAGGCAGATGAGGATCAGCATCAAGATGGACGCCTCGATGGCCGCTTGGAACAGCACGGTGAGAAGGGCGGCGACCGCTGGGGCCTCCGGGGGGAAATACACCTTGCCGAGAAGCGAGCCCAAGTCCAATAACGCGCTCATCGCCCCGGTGATGACTCCGTAGAAGGCGTTCCACATGACCAGGGCGCAAAACAGGTAGAGGGCGAAGTTGTCGAAGCGGCCGTTGCCGGCCCGAGGGGGGTCGAACTTCAACAGCACACCGAAGACCAGCGCGTAGATGGCCAGGGTGGCTGCCGGATTGAGCATCGACCACAGCCAGCCCAGCACCGATCGCTTGTAGCGCGAGCCCAGCTCCCGCTGCACCAGCCGGCCGATCAGCTCTCGGTAGCCCCAGATCTCCAGAACGCCGCCCCGCTTTGTGAGCGCCGCCCAAGACCACCTCATCGATCCGAGGCGGCCCATTCCTCCCGCGCTGCTTGCCATCGCCTTCACCGCGGCGGCTCGGGATCGCACAGATGGTCATACACACCCGCCAGGTTCTGATCCCAGCGGGCGTGGCGGGCCGCGATGTCGGCCAGGCCCTGCTCGGCCAGACGCTGTCGGCGGGCGGGATCCCGCGCCAGGGCAACGATCTCGGCGGCCAGCCCGTCGGCGGTCTGGGGCGACTGAACGCAGTTGTGGTCGTGACGCAGCAGCCAATCGCCCGCCGGGTTCTCAAACGCCACCACCGCGGTGCCGCAGGCCATCAGCTCCAGCGGCAGGTAGGAGGGGTGCTCAGATGTGGTGAGGGCCACGCCGATGTCGCAGGTTCGGTAAAGCGGGCCGGTCTCCCGGTAGTCGAGCTGGCCCATATGGGTGATGAGGGAGTCCATGTGCTCGGGGAAGGCCCACGATCCCGCGGTCACAATGCGCACGTCGTCGGCCAGTTCGTCTTTCACCAGGTGCACGGCGCGAGCGGCCAACTCCCAGCAATTGCGCAGATGGCCGGGGCGGGCATAGATGAACACGGTCACCGGACGGTCGGGGTCAGGGTCGATGCGGTTGCGGGCGTGGAACACCGAGTCGTCCACCGCGGGCCAGAAATGATCGGCCACTCCGCCGTAGCGATCCCGATAGATGTCGGCGAGGTGGCCAGTGTTGCACAGCCCGTAGAGCCCCAGCCGGTAGCTGTGCTCGGCCAGGGCATAGAGCGTGCCCGCCGGGTAGAACATGGGCTCGAA
>JAPPKI010000162.1 GCA_028820035.1 bacterium
TGCCCGCGCCTGACGGCATCGTCCGGGCACTGGGCTCTTTTGCCGACGTTGCCGATGACCCCTGGCTCTCCGACAGCCTGGGACGTCCCGACCTGTCAAATGAGATCGCCGAGTACTGGCAAGTGCGCCAACCGCAGATCGCCCGATCGATGTTCGGGCAAACCGAATTTCCATAGATCGCTGAGCAGCGTTTCGGGTGCAGCTACCTCAGCGGGGCTGAATGAGGCCTTGGGCAACAATATTCCGGCTGAGGCTCGCACGGATGCCGCGGAATTGGGGATCGGTCCACAAGATGGTGAGTCTCGGGTTGTGGCATATTCACAATTGTTGCTATAAGTGCTTTAGTTAGTATATTTGTCAATTATTTCTCGCTATTTTTTGACTGTTCAGAGGGATATTGTCACCGGGCTTGGTAGACTACAGGCATGGAGTTTTCGCCTGTTCTCGCAGGTCAAGCCGGGGCCGGGGCTGCGATCGATGGGGGTTGCGGGGCGGCGGTTTGCGTGTCTCGGGTGGATGTGGCCGGGTTGTCGGATGCGGGGTTGCGCCGGCGGTTGGGGGTGTTGGGCGAGGCCGAGTCGCGGTTGGAGGGGTTGAAGGCCCAGACGATGGCCGAGGTTGCTCGTCGCCATGACACTGCCGGGGCCAAGAAGATGGCCCGTGAGGTGCTTCGGTCGTCTCCTGCCAAGGCTCATCACGATGTGAAGGCGGCCGAGCGGTTGGCCGGGCTGGCTGCGACTTCCGAGGCTTTGGCGTCGGGGGAGGTGCCGGCTGATCATGCCCGGTTGATTGCCCGGGCGTCGTCGGAAGGGCCGATTGACGAGGCCGAGCTTGTGGAGGCGGCCAAGACCCAGACTTATGACGAGTTGGCCCGCACCGTCAAGCGCCAGCAACACGAGTTGTCGGGCGACGACGGGCAGTCGATCCACGACCGGAGAAAGCAGACCCGCACGGGCCGGTTTTTCCAGAACGGGGACACGGGCATGTACGTGCTCAACGCCGAGTTCGATCCGGTCACCGGGGCGCATATTGCCGGAGCGCTTGCCGACAAAGAGCGGTCTCTGTGGCGCCAGGAGGACGTCAGGGCAAGGCCCACCCCCGCCCAGCGCTGCGCTGATGCGCTGGCCGAGCTCATCTTGCACCCCGAAAAGGGCAAGGCCGCGGGCATCGCTCTGGTGCTCATCGCCGACTACGACGCCGCCAGTAAAGAACTAGTCAACGCGCGACTATCCGACGGCACGCCGCTTCCTGCCAAGGAACTGGTGAAGCTGGCTTGCGATGCCGACATCTTCCCTGCGGTGTTCAATGCCAGAACCCAGGACTTGTGGCTGGGGCGGCGGCGCCGTTGCGCATCAGATGCCCAGAGGATCGCGCTGATGGTGCGCGACAAGGCGTGTGTGGGTTGCGGGGCCGACGCGAATCGCAGCTTCTCCCACCACATCCAGCACTGGCAAAACGGCGGTGGAACCGACTATCCCAATTTGGTCACGGTGTGCAACAACTGCCACCACGACATCCACGAACGACACCACCAGGTAGAGCAGGATTGTCGAACCGGCCAGCACAGAGTCGTCCCGCCGCCCGAAGCCTTTCCCGACACTGGAACCGACACCTGGCAGCCCAAGCAGCTAAACCCGGTGCTCCGAAACTGAGGAATCCCCGAGTCCACGCCATGCCGCGCTAGCTACCCACCGTCGCGCCTCAATAGACCCCCACAACGTTGTGCTCCGGCCCCGGCCCGTTATGCTGGGCGGGAAGCTTCCCCCAGCAATATTCGCAACCGACCGATTGGAGTTTCGATGGAGCAGGCCATCATTGCCTTGCTGGGGTTCACCATTGCCCTCATCTTCTACCTCGACCGCGGCAGGCGCGCCGACCACGCTGCCCTGCGAACCGAAGTCCACAGCGGCTTTGCCGAGGTCAACCGCCGCTTCGACGAGCACCGCAAGGAGACTCGGGTGATGTTCGACGAGCACCGCAAGGAGACTCGGGAGATGTTCAAGCAGCTTCTCGACGCCATTTTGGACCTCACTCGCAGGGTGGGCCGACTCGAGGGCAGATTCGACACCAACGACCCCCAGCTTGAGTCCGCCTGATAGTGCTGACGCGCCATAAGACACCTCTCCACGACTAGGGGAGAACCCTCGGCAGAAAGCTGGCGATAACCAAGATGCGAACTGACTATTGCGGCGAGTTGCGCGCCGATGACATTGGCCGGGAGATAGCGGTGTGCGGCTGGGTGGACCGCCGCCGGGAGCACGGCGAGAACCTGGCCTTTATCGACCTGCGGGATCGCACCGGGGTGATCCAGTGCGTGGTGGATGAGCGCCACGACCTGCGCTCGGAATACGTGGTCCGCATCAGCGGCACGGTGCGGCCCCGGCCCGAGGGCACCGTCAACCCCAAACTGGACACCGGCGAGGTGGAGATCGGCGATTGCCAGGTAGAAGTCCTGTCGGCCGCTGAGCCCCCGCCGTTCCCGCTGCACTCCCGCACCGAGGTAGACGAGAACGTGCGCCTGCGCTACCGCTACGTCGACCTGCGGGGAGAGCGTCTCCAGCGCAACCTGGCGCTTCGGGCGACGGTCAACAGCGCCATCCGCCGCTCGATGGAGGCGCAGCGCTTCACTGAGATCGAGACTCCCATGCTGGTGGCCTCCACCCCTGAGGGGGCCCGCGACTTCGTGGTGCCGTCCCGTCTGCACCCCGGCCGCTTCTACGCTCTGCCCCAGTCGCCCCAGATCTTCAAGCAGCTCTGCATGGTGGGCGGACTCGACCGCTATTACCAGATCGCCCGCTGCCTGCGAGACGAGGATCTCCGGGCCGACCGGCAGTTCGAGTTCATGCAGCTCGATGCCGAGGCCAGCTTCGCGGGCCAAGACGAGGTGATGGCCTTCATCACCGAGGCAGTTGCCGCCGCGGTGGAGGCGGTCACCGGCAACCGTCCCGACGAACCCACCTTCATGACCTGGACCGATGCCATGGAGCGCTACGGCTCCGACAAGCCCGACATCCGCTTCGGCATGGAGCTGGTCGAGCTGACCGGGCTGTTCGAGGGCACCGAGGCCAAGGTCTTCCAAGTGGAGTGCGTGAAGGGCATCAACTGCAAGGGGGGCAGCCAGAGCCTGGGGCGCAACGCCATCGACGAGCTCACCCGCAAGTGCCAGCAGTGGGGGGCCAAGGGCCTGGCCTGGTTCCGGGTGGGCGACGACGGCACTCTGGGCGGCGCGTTGACCAAGTTCATGTCCGAGCAGGAGCAGGCCGCACTCGGTCCGGCCATGGGGGCCGAGCCCGGAGACTTGCTGTTGTTGATTGCTGACCGCCGCTCGAAGGTGCGCGACATCCTCGGCTTGCTTCGGTTGGAGCTGGGCCGACCGCCCGTCACCGAGGGAGGTCTGCACTTCGTGTGGGTCACCGAGTTCCCGCTGTTCGAGTCCATCGACGACCAAGGCCGGCCCATTGCCGCCCACCACCCGTTCACCATGCCTCACGCCGACGACGTGGGCTTGCTGGACGGCTCGGGCGAGGATCTGTTGGTGGTGCGCTCCCAGGCTTACGACTTGGTGCTCAACGGCTGGGAG
>JAPPKI010000023.1 GCA_028820035.1 bacterium
GACTGGGACAGAGCAGATCAGTTCGGTGCCTCCCGCTGTGTTGCGGTATGAGCTCTTTGCCGAGTTGCTGCATCCTGCGGGGGTCGATCGGCTACGTAGGGCAGTGGATGCGGTGGCACGTGGCTGCGGGTTGTATTTGGATGGGCTACCGACTTCCATAGAAATCGAGTGGATCATCTCGGTGGCCTTCCAGGAACCGATTTCGGAACTCGCTAGTCGCAACCAGACGTCAGTAAGGGGTATGTACCGGCTCTTGGAAGCCTTGTGGGCCCGCCTTGGTGTTCGCAACCAGATCCAGGGGGTCGCGTTGGCGGTGCAGCAGGGTTGGATCGCTCCGTCGAAGTTCTTCGGTGAAGAGTATTAGGAAGCCAACTCAAACTGGTAGCAAACGAAAACGACCATTGCCGATGCCCTTGAGCTTGTTGGCCCTGCTGGGACCAAGCGTCGCCACGACCCTTTCATGTGTGTAATCCCTAGAGTGTAGGCTCTAAGCGTGGAGTTCAGCGACGGTCAGTTGCGGGTAGTTATCAGGCACGCCAATCCAATTGAACAATACGCTCACAGGATCACCGAGGCCCACACCCTGGGCTATGGCCCCGGTGAACATATCGACATCTGGAGTGTGGAGTTTCAGTGTATGGCTCTAGAAGTGTGGAAGGAGACCCTGCCGCCCCTGTTCTTGCAGCAGGTGGCATCCTCCTACAAACGCTGTGCCTGGTTTATGGAATCTGCTTTGCCCGATGACTGGGTCGCTGAAAATTGGGAAGCAACCCTAAGGCACCTGAGTACGGTCGCAGCCGCGGTGGACATGGACCCAGACTGTATAAGGCGGGAAGTGCCTCTTGATGCTTTGGACATCGGACACATGCCCGAAGTGATCCGCTACGATAGACTTGCTGAGCTGATACACCCCAGTGCGGTGGACAGGTTACGTTCTGCGGCAACAGCAGTGATTCGGTTTTGCCGGTTCAAGTCGTCGATAGCGCCGAACGAGACGGAGCTGGCCTGCTTGCAGGGCTTGGCCAATGGTGAGAAGCGCTCCGACATCGCCAAAGGTCTCGGATACTCCGAGCGCCAACTCAGACGCATCCTCGCCAATCTGTGGGCAAAGCTAGATGTAGCCAATGACATGCAGGGCTTGGCCATTTCCGTCGCCCACGGATGGATAACCCTGCCGAAGAACAAGGCCACTCGATAGCGTCAAATGAGCGTCTGTGCCCTCTGGCGCGCCCTCTGATCAGACTGTGCTCTCAGTGACTGGTTTGGGCTTGCTACCAAAGCACCCCATCTGAACGACTCGGGTTCCGAAATCGGCGTGGCGAACGGGCGAGCTGCTTGTGACGACGACCTGGACATTTGTGCTTCAGACCAGTTGTGGAACTTGCTGAGCCATCCTAAGTGGTGTCAAAAGAGGACGTTAACTTGTCCGGTTTTGACATTGAATTTCATTGAGGCCGGATAGGAATGCACGTATACTCATGTTCAGACAGGTCAACCAAATTGATGTG
This sequence comes from bacterium, assembly GCA_028820035.1. GTDB lineage: Bacteria > Actinomycetota > Acidimicrobiia > Acidimicrobiales > Bin134 > Poriferisocius. Next base: position 1,509 of record JAPPKI010000023.1, read on the forward strand.
TCCGAACAAATGACCAATTGCAAATTCATGAAGGGAGAGATTTCAAATCAGCAATTTTCGACAGAATGAGGTAGAATAATGAAACTCCAGAAGCTCATCCATTTGCTGTTCGCAACACTAATTTCGGTGGTGATCGTCGCTGCTGGCAATGCGTCTGCTCAGGAACGTCCGCCAGAGGCGATTCAAATTCAAACTGCTGGTCTTGGCGATGACGAAATCATTGTTGAGACTTATGACGGCAATGGTGAATTGGTTTCTACTGAGATTCACCAGATCAGTTATGATGAGTTCGTAGCGTTTTCTCAGGGAAACGGAGGCTCATCATCGGCTAGCGGTTGTCGAAAGGTAACCGTCCGAAACGAAAAAGAAACTCTGCTTGGATTTACGGCATATTGGTTCAATACATGGACTCAATGGTGCTGGAATCGAGCGAATCGAACAATCGACAATGTCAGGACTGGCTGGTATTTGGAAGATGTTGATCAATTTCAGGTGTGGCAGGGATTGATTGTTGACTCAAGATATTACTTTTACTGGCAATCTGGTTATCCTACCAGCGGCTACTACCACGAGAAGCAAGGTCACTTCAAGAATTGCTTCACTGACACCTACTGTATTGCGGACAGCTACCCCAGAAATCAACTTTGGTCACACTCCGATGGCACATGGCGTTGGCGCACAAGCGACTGACCGAAAATGATCTTCGATTCTTACCTCCGATTTGTGGTCGTCGCAATTGTCACCGCTTTCCTGATAGCGCTTCTGGCGGCAATAGTGGCAATAGTCATCGTCAAAGATGATTACGATTGCCCACCCGATGTTTCTCGAGGGCCTTCGGCAGCGACCATCGTTGATTATCATTCTACGCCGAGATAGCGGATTACCAAAAGGGAGGGCCAGATCCATCGGTGGAGTTTGTCCACCGATGGATCTGGCGCAGTTTTGCGATACGGGTTTCTCACGTCTATAGGGAGCGCCCATACCCGGGAACCTGATGGTTAGCGGTTCACGTTGATGACCACTCGGCCGCGGATTTCGCCGGCGAGGATCTGGGCGGCGGCGGCGGGGACGTCGGACAGGCCGATGGTGTCGGTCATGGCGTCGAGCTTGGCGGTGTCGAGGTCTTGGGCTAGGCGGTTCCAGGCTTGGGCTCGGCGCTCGGCGGGCTCGTAGACGCAGTTGACGCCGGCCAGGGTCACGGCCCGGAGGATGAACGGGGCCACCGAGCTGGGGAAGTCCATGCCCTGGGCCAGGCCGCAGGCGGCCACGCAGCCGTGGGGCTGAGTCTGGGAGACGATGTTGGCCAGCGTGTGGCTGCCCACGGTGTCGATACCTCCGGCGAAGCGGGTCTTGCCCAACGGTCGAGCCGGTCCGGAAAGCTCGTCGCGGTGAATGAGCTCGGACGCTCCCAGCTGGCGCAGGTAGTCGCCCTCGGTTTCGATGCGGCCGCTGGAGGCGATCACCTCGTAGCCCAGCTTGGCCAGCACCGCGACGGCCACGCTGCCCACCCCTCCGGCTGCCCCGGTGACCACCACCGGGCCGGAATCGGGGGTAATGTCGTGCTCTTCTAGGGCCAGCACGCAGAGCATGGCGGTGTAGCCCGCCGTGCCCAACGCCATGGCCTGATGGGGGGTATAGGCGTCGGGCAGGGGAGTGAGCCAGCCGCCATCCATGGCTGCCTTGGTGGCCATGCCCCCCCAGTGCGACTCGCCTACGTCCCAGCCGTTCACGATCACCCCGTCGCCCGGCGACCATGCTGGGTCGTCGCTGCTGGCCACTGTGCCGGCCAGGTCGATGCCGGGAATCATGGGCCAGGTGCGCACGATGGGGGCACCGTTCACGATGGCCAGGCCGTCCTTGTAGTTGAGCGTGGAGTAGTCCACATCGACGACCACCGGCCGGTCGGGCAACTCGGAATCGTCGAGTACGGTGATCTCGTGGGAAAGGTTGCCGTCGTCGTCTTGGCTGAGCAGGAGGGCTCTGAACATCCCGCCACTCTGTCAGACCATTGGGCTATTGCTCCATCCGGCGTGGTGGCGGGTCCTGTCACCGGAAGCGGCC
>JAPPKI010000535.1 GCA_028820035.1 bacterium
GATCTTGTTCGTGGCCACCATGGGCGCGGCGCAGGTGGTGTTCCTGGCTGGCTTTTGGCTGCCCAACTACACCGCCATCGCCAGCTTCCCCACCCCTTTCGACGGCCGCTGGGAGCTGTTCGACATCAGGATTCGCAGCGCACAGCTCCTGGTGCTGATCGTGGTGCCGGTGCTCGTCGCCGTGCTGGCTTTGTTCTTGGAGCGCACCAAGTACGGCACGGCCATCCGGGCCTCGGCCGAGAATCCCGATGCCGCCCGGCTGTCGGCCATCAGCACCAAGGCCATGTCCACCGCGGTGTGGACCATTGCCGGGCTGCTGTCGGCCATCACCGCGGTGCTGGTGGCCCCGCTCAAGGGCCAGGGCACGGTGATCGAGGCAGCGACGCTGGGACCGGGGCTGTTGCTGCGGGCCCTTGCCGCGGCGCTGATCGCCCGAATGCACTCGCTGCCGGTAGCGCTGTTGGCCGGTGCGGTAATCGGCGGGGCCGAGGCGACGCTGCTGTTCAACTACTTCGAGGAGCCGGGGCTGATCGACGCCGGACTGTTCGCGGCCATGCTGATCTCGGTGCTGTCGTACTACCGGCGACAGCGAGGCGGCGAAGGGGCCCAGTCGATGTCGTTTGCCCCCCGGGTGCGACCGGTGCCCCGCCAGCTCCAGCAGCTCTGGTGGGTGCGCTTCCTGCCCCAGATCACGGTGACCGTTGCGCTGGCGGTGGCCATCGTGCTCCCGCTGATCGTGACCAGGCCGTCGCGCCACTTCCTCTACTCCCTCATGTTGTTGTTGGCCATCGTGGGCATGTCGCTCACCCTGCTCACCGGTTGGGCCGGCCAGCTCTCGCTGGGGCAGTTCGCCTTCGCCGGACTCGGGGCCATGCTCACCACCGCCATGGTGCGGGGCGTTAACTTCTCCATCGGCGATAGCGAGTTCGAGCTGCCGGTGATCCCGTTTGAGGGGGCGGTGTTCCTGGCCGCCTTCGCCTGCCTGGTGACCGCGGTGGTGGTGGGATTGCCCGCGCTGCGCGTCCGCGGGCTGTTTCTGGCCGTCATCACGCTGGCCTTCGCGGTGATGGCCCAAAACTGGCTGCTCGAGCGCGACGTCCTCACCGGCGGCGACTTGGTGGTGCGCCTTCCCCGGGCCCGGTGGGGCGACACCTTCGACCTCAAGTCGCAGCGCACCTACTACTACGTGTGCTTGGGAGTGCTGTGCTTGTGCGCCTTCTTGATGAGCCGCATCCGCAACAGCGGGGTGGGCCGGTCGCTCATCGCCGTGCGCGACAACGAGCAGAGCGCGGCGGCGTTTACCGTGTCGCCCACCCGGATGAAACTGGTGGCCTTCGCCATCTCCGGGGCGCTGGCCGGTTTGGCCGGCGGGCTCATTGCCGGGCTGCGGGTGCAGTTCGGGCCCACCGCGTTCTCCCCCGACGAATCGCTGCGGGTGGTGGCCATTGCCGTCATCGGCGGATTGTCGTCGATATGGGGGGTGATCCTGGGCGCGCTGTGGGTGGTGGGCATCCCGTCGTTCTTCGCCGAGTCGGAACAGGTGCGCCTGCTCACTTCGGGGGCGGGCGTCTTGATCTTGCTCATGTACCTGCCCGGCGGTCTGATCCAGGTGGCCTATTCGATTCGAGACGCCATCTTCGCCGCCGCGGCCAAGCGGATCCCTGACAACGCTGAGGAACGAGAGCGCGCCCCCATCCCCGCTCGAGCTGTGTCGGCCGCGGTGGCCGATCGAAAAACCCCGGCCGGGGTGCCCGCCCTGGCCACTACCGGGGTGTCGGTGCAATTCGGCGGGGTGCATGCGGTGGAAGACGTGGACGTCAACGTGCAGCCCGGCGAGGTGGTCGGGCTCATCGGCACCAACGGCGCAGGCAAGACCACGCTGATGAACGCGGTGGGCGGGTTCGTGCCATCAGTGGGCCAAGTGGAGATATTCGGCACCAACGTGACCCGCTTCTCCCCCAGTCGCCGGGCTGGCCTGGGGCTGGGCCGCACCTTCCAGCAGGCCGATCTGTTCCCCGACCTCTCCGTGCGGGAGACCATCCAGGTGGCCCTGGAGGCCCGGGGCCGTTCCCAGGTCATCCCCACGCTGTTGGGGCTGCCCAGTGCCCGGCGCCGGGAGCGCACCCGCCAGGCCGAAGGCGACGAGTTGATCAGCTTCTTCGGGCTGGGCCGCTACGCCAGCTCGTTCATCAGCGAGCTGTCCACCGGCACCCGCCGCATCGTGGAGCTTTCGTGTCTGATCGCGCTGGAGGCCCGGGTGCTGTGCCTCGACGAGCCCACCGCCGGGGTGGCCCAGCGCGAAACCGAGGCCTTCGCCCCGCTGGTGCTGCGCATCCGAGAAGAGCTGGGCGCGTCGCTGTTGGTGATCGAGCACGACATGCCGTTCATCATGGGCATCAGCGATCGGGTGTACTGCCTGGAAGCCGGAGCCATCATCGCCGAGGGAACCCCCGACGAGGTGCGCAACGACTCACTGGTGATTGCCAGCTACCTGGGGACCGACGAGCGGGCCATCGCCCGCAGCGGCGCGGCCGCGCCCCCTGACAGACTCGATTACCAAAAGGAGACGAGCCATGACAGACCAGGACAGCCGGAACTTATTAACCCACCCCCAACAGGTGGCCGACCCCTACGGGTACTTCGACCACCTGCGGGCCCAGTGCCCGGTGCATCCCGAGCCCCACCACGACGTGATGATGATCACCGGCTACCGCGAGGCCATCGAGGTCTACAACGACAACCACGGCTTCTCAGCCTGCAACACGGTGTCGGGACCCTTCCCCGGCTTTCCGGTGCCGCTGGAGGGCGATGACATCACCGGCCTCATCGCCGAGCACCGCCACAAGCTGCCCATGTCGGATCAGCTCCCCACCATGGACCCGCCGGCCCACACCGCCCACCGGTCTCTGCTCATGCGGCTCATCACCCCCAAGCGCCTGAGCGAGAACGAGGAGTTCATGTGGCGGCTGGCCGACCGTCAGCTCGACACCTTTATCGAGCAGGGCCAGTGCGAGTTCATCCGCGATTTCGCCCAGCCGTTCGCCCTTTTGGTGGTGGCCGATCTGCTGGGCGTGCCCGACGATGACCGGGACAACTTCACCCAGCAGCTCCTGCACCGCCCCGACGACCACGGCATCGGCTCCACCGACGAGCACGCCATGGCCCACAACCCCCTCGAGTTCCTCTACAACCAGTTCAGCGACTACATCGAGGACCGCCGGGCCAACCCCCGCGACGACGTGCTCACCGGGCTGGCCACCGCAACCTTCCCCGACGGCTCCACCCCCGAGGTACTCGACGCGGTGCGAATCGCCGCGAACCTGTTCGCCGCCGGCACCGAGACCACCGTGCGGCTGCTCAGCACCATGCTGTTCTTCTTGGCTGAGGATCCCGAGCTCCAAGAGCGAATCCGCAGCAACCGCTCGCTGATCGACAACTTCGTGGAGGAGGCGCTGCGCGTCGAGAGCCCGATCAAAGGCGACTTCCGCCTCGCCCAGCGGCCGGTGACCGTGGGCGGAGTGGATCTGGCTGCGGGCACCACGGTCATGCTGCTCAAC
>JAPPKI010000272.1 GCA_028820035.1 bacterium
CTGCCCGCCGATGACATGCAATCGCTCAAGCCACAGTTCAAACGACTGAGAATCTGCAGCAGCAGTGCAGAAGCCATTTTCTCGACTCATTGGGGCGGGATGTCAGCCACGAAAGCATCCGCCCAGTTCAGTGGGGGCGAATCTCGGTCTCGCCGAAGCCATACCCCATCGAGCGGCTTGCCAGGGGCGAGGATTCTCCAGGGCACTAAGACCGCGATGCCCTCAGACACAGCCCCATATCGGTGCGACGGTACCGTCGTGCTCTTCGGGCATGGCTGCCCTATGACGTCACGACATGAGACCTGCAGCGCGGAGTTTGTCTCGGACCTTGGGGATGCGGCTTCGCAAGAGGGCGTGTGCTTCGTAGTCGTGTTGGATCCGTCCGATCACGCAGCTCGGGTGAACCGAGTGACATTCCGCTGTGTCTTCGATCCATGCCTCACCGAACGCCTGGAGTTCCAGCCCGCCCGGGAACAGCCACTCTGATGCTTGATCGTCGGCCTCCGCTTCGTCGGAGTTGGTGTGCTCCTGTACGCCATCTGCAGCCAACTCGTCCAGGATCGCAGCGGATCCCTCCTGTATGTGTCCAAGCGTCAGATGGGCGCACTCATGCAGCAGCGTGTACAGCAGCGAGTCGAAGCGGTCCCAGCGGGCTGTGAGACCGATGACGGCGCTGCCGCCCTCGATGAACGACACGGCCCCGTCTAGCTTGCCGCCGGGCATGCCCTCCAGAAAGACCAGCCGCACTCCGCAGCCCGCCAGCATCCCCGGCAGCTTGGGCAGGCTCTCGGGGCCGTGCCGGACCTCGCGAGGGAGTTGGGGTGCGACGCTTCGAAGAGCCTCGACATCGAAGCTCTCTGCGTCTTGGTGCTCGGCCATGCGTCGCACGCGGCCCAACCACAGCATCTGCTTGGAGGTGATCTGCTCCTGCGAGTTTGACCGTCTCGCAGCCACCGCGAAGGCGGGAGCGTCTGTTGGTGTCTTGACTTCTAGCAGCTCGCAGACTGCCGCCTCGGTCACGTCGAGGTCGTCAGTGTCAGGGATCCATCCTCGCGACTTGAGCTGGGACAGCGGCACGCCCACAGCGTTGCGGAGTCGTTTCTTGCGCCGCCGCGGCGAGCGCTGCCGGGTGCTGCTGGTCGATGAGACCTCGATCCGCAGAGGTCGCCGCTATGTGACCGTGATCGTCGACGCCGACACCGGCGCCACCCTGGCGATGGTCCCGCACGGCAGCTCGGCTGCGCTTTCGGCGTTGTTGGCGCAACAGGGCCACAAGTGGTGCAAGGGAGTCAAGGCGGTCCTCACCGACGGCTCGCGCGCCTACAAGGCCGCCGTCGACGCCCGCCTGGGACACGCCCGGCGCGTGTTGGACCGGTTCCACGTCACCAGATGGTTCCAAGCGGGGCCCACCGCGGTGCGCCGCGACGTCCAGCGCCGCCCCGGGGGCGCCAAGCCCGTCTTGGAGCCCGGAGTGTTCCGAGCCCGGCTCGCTCTGCCGCGACGCGGCGACACCCTCACCGACACCGAACAGGCCCGGCTCCGGGCCCTGTTCGACGCGCACCCCCGCCTCGAAGCCGCACAGCAGGCCCTCGGGGAGCTCCACGGCCTCCACCACCGCAGGCGACCACAACGGCGCCCTCGAAGCGCTCGGGAGGTTCTGTGACCTCCACGAGACCGGCGAGCTGCCCGAGTTCCACGACATCGTCGACACCATCATCGCGCGGTCAGACGAGATCCCGGCCCGGCACCACAGCGGCCGGGCCTCCAACGGCAGAATCGAGGGCACCAACAACCCGCTCCAAGTCCTGCGCCGCACCGCCCACGGCTACTGACACCACCAACCTCGAAGCCCGGGCCTGCTGATAACATGACCAGCCACCGGTGCCAGCAACCCCACATCCCACGAAATCGCGCAGCGCCGACCTGCCGCCCAGGTGGCGTCACCGCGGTGACAACCTGCTAGACAGGAGGGCAACCCCACCCCCGTGGAGCCACACAAGGAGAGCAAGCCGTGAGCCGAAGTGACCGCAAGTTGAAGAAGCGCGTCGAGAGGCACGAAGCTGGCGTCTCTGATCTGATTGCGGCCTACGAACTAGCCGAACAGCACTACTTCGCGGCTGTGAGTGCCTCCACCCCGCACGTTGTTGAGCGAGTGGCATCGAACTCCTCGGCTTGGAGTCCCGATGCCGACGTGGGGTGAGCAGCTTCAAGAACTACGCGAAATCAAAGAGGCTGAGGACAAGAAGCCACCGACCCCTGGTGGACCTTCCCCCCATGACATCCTTCGAAGACGGTATCTCGCGGCACTGCACGAACATACTGAGCGTGCCGTCATCGTCTACGCCACCTCTTGGATGGAGAACAGACCTGTTCCCAACGTGGAAGCCCTATCGGTAAATCTTGGCGACAAGCAAGGCTTTATGGAAGCCGTCTCCAACCTCTCCGAGAAGAACCTCGACCTTATCATCACAAGCCCTGGTGGAAGTCCTGAAGCTGCCGAGGCGATCATGGGGTATCTCAGAACACGCTTCGAGCACATTCGGGCTGTCGTTCCGGTGGCTGCCATGTCGGCCGCAACGATGATGGCTCTTGCCTGTGATGAGATATTGATGGGCACTCATTCACAACTAGGTCCAATCGACCCTCAGTTCACCATCCCCACACCAGAAGGGCCGCGGTCATCACCAGGTCAAGCCATTTTGGATCAGTTTGAGTTAGCAAAACAGGAATGCCAAGACCCGAGGAACATTGGTGCTTGGCTACCTCTCCTGCGGTCTTTGATGCCCGGACTCATAGCTCAGTGTCTTCATTCTCGGCAACAGGCAGAAAGGTTCGTAGCTAGACAACTCGCTACCCACATGCTGAAGGATGACCCCAAGAAGGCCGTCGAAGTCGCCAAGTGGTTCACTAACTTCTCATACTTCCAATCGCATAATCGGGCCGTGACTGTTGCCGATGTCGAGGAAAGGGAACTAACCGTTACCCGACTAGAGAGCGACCAGACACTCCAAGATCTTGTTCTGTCAGTTCACCATGCTGTCCGTCACACCTTCAACAACACGGGAACGACCAAGCTCATTGAGAACCATCACGGACGCGCCTACTTGGAAATCACTCAACCGGTGGGACCGGTGCTGGTGGAGCAGGTGCCGGCCCAACTGAGTCCGACAGCCCCCACTCCCCCTCCTAACCGCCAACAACGCCGTCAAGGACAGATAAACCGCTAACCCGAAGCGGCCATTCCTTGCAGGCCGCTGCTCTCTCTCTTACCTGCATGTTGAGTCTGCGCGGAAGCGTGGGGAGGGGGGTGGTTGAGGGTCCCTGAGCAGGGGTCGAGGCCCTGCTGGGGATCGGTGATGTCAGTTCAACCGATCTAGGAGGGCCTCGATGGCCAGGGATGTTATGTCGGTGCGGCTTCATCTGCGGCAGATTCGTGTGCTGGGGGTGCTTGAGGACACCGCGGCGCGTCTTGTGGCGGCGGTCGAGTCGACGGCGTAGTTCTTGCACTGGATGGCGCACAGCCCGCCCCCGTAGGCGGGGGTCTG
>JAPPKI010000147.1 GCA_028820035.1 bacterium
GCCCCCGACGGTCCGGGACTGGTGCTGGTTACCGAGGACCCCGACGCACTGTGGGCCAAGATCGGCCCCAACATGCTGTACGACGCGGCGGCATACGCCAGCTGGCAGTACCCCGACCAGCGCTCGGGCTGGCATGTGGAGGCCGAGGACATCGCCGGCCTCAAGGCCTCCGGCCAATTCGAGGTGCTCACCCCCGACGAGTGCGTCGAGCTGGTCCGCACCAAGGGCGCCGCCACCCTCCACCCGCTGTGCGGGGGCATCGACCCCGCCATCGGCTGGGAGACGCTGGAGCTAGTGGTCAACAAAGTCATGCCCGCCCTCGCCGAGGGCTCATAACCCCGCCGACAAAGCAGCGCTAGTTGGCCAGGTCGTCGATGACCGCCCGGCCGACATACTTGCCCGACTGGAGCTCCTCGAAGATGTCGTCGAGCTCCGACAGGGCGCCGGTGCGCCCGACGTGGGTCTTGACCTGCCCGGCGGCGGCCATGTCCACCAGCTCGCGCATGTCCTGCACGGTGCCCACAGCGGAGTAGATAAGGGTGGCATCCCTCATGAAGAACTCGAACGGGTTCAGCTCGATGTTGCCCTCGCTGGTGGGAGGCAGCCCCACAGCCACAAACAGCCCTTTTGGCCGCAGCAGCCGGAACCCGAGGGTGAAGCCGGCCATCGCCGCGGAGAACACGATGCTGGCGTCCACCCCGCCGCGTCCGATCTTCTGCGGCACTGCCTCTAGAGCGTCGTCGGCGCTCACCACCACGTCGGCGCCGAGCGACTCCACGAATCCCAGCCGGTCGGCGCCGATGTCGACGCCCACCACCTTGTAGCCCAGCGCCTTGGCGATCTGCACCGCATAGTGGCCGAGCCCGCCAGCCGCGCCGATGATGGACACCCACCGCCCGGGTGGCACCTGATTGCGGAACAGCTTCTTCACCGCTCCGTAAGCGGTGAGCCCCCCGCAGGCCAACGCGGCCTCCTCGTCGCCCACCGAATCGGGCAACACCACCAAAGACTTGGCCCAAACGCAGAACTGCTCGGCGAAAGTGCCCATGATCCCCTGGGTCTGAGCGCAGTGCCGGGGCTCTCCCTGCAGGCAGAACTCGCAAGCGCCGCACCAGTAGCCACCGCCAGTTCCCCCCAGCCCGAGGATCACCCGGTCGCCCACCTGGCTGTAGCGCTCCGCGCCCGGCCCCAGCGCCTCCACCACGCCGATGGCCTCATGGCCCAGCACCTCGATGCCGGATACCCCCATCCAGTCGCCTCGGGCCAAGTGGAGGTCGGAGTGGCACACCCCCGATGAGCTGATGCGGATCAGCGCTTCCTCAAACCCCGGCTCGGGTGCCGGTACATCCAGAATCTGAAGGCTGCCCTCTACCAATCGTGCCGCTTTCATGCCGCCGTCCTCCCGTCTAGATGAGATGCGAATGCAAGATGACACCCTAGTGGTCCGCAGGTCTTTCATCTTCGGCTGGCTGGCAAGTCGCTTAGCATGGCTACCCGACTGGGAAGGTTGATTATCGGTGATTGCGGCAAAGAGGACACTGACAGCGATAGCGGCGGTGCTGATCGTTGCTGCCGGACTAGGCATCGCCAACACGGGGTTCGCGAAAGCCGAGACGGTGGCTGATCGATGCTTCGACCACCACCAGTTCGGCCAGGAGCCCATACCGGTGGTCAAGACCGCCGACGACTCTGAAGTGCTCGCCCAGGTGGAGTGGGGGTGGAACGACTCCATCGGCTGCTATCTCGTGCTCGATGACCACGCGGTTGACGTTCTGCGAGCCTACGCCTCCGACCTCACCTCACCCCGCGACGAAGCAGCCGACCCCGACTGCGAAGACCGACGCGGGCACATACCCGTGGCTAAGACCGCTGACGGCACCAAAGTCCTCGCTTCAGTTCAGTGGAAATGGAGCGAGGCCGCCGGCTGCCGCCTTACCCTCGACAACCAGGCCATCGAGACCATCCGAGCCGCAGCGGCTATTCCGGTTCCGACCTACACCGATGTGGCAGCAGGCCGAGATCATTCATGCGCGGTTCGCGTCGACAAAGCCATCGTTTGCTGGGGATCCAACGACGACGGGCAACTCGACACCCCCGACGGCCAATACACAGATACGGCTGTTGGCGACACCCACACCTGCGCAGTCCGCACCGACAAAGCCCTCTCCTGTTGGGGGTCCAACAGCCACGGCCAGACCGACGCCCCCGAAGGCCAGTTCACCGCGGTGACCGCCGAAAGATTGTTCTCCTGCGGCCTGCAGGCCGACAGCACCATCGAATGCTGGGGCGACAACAGCAGCGGGCAGGCCGACGCCCCCGAGGGCCAGTTCACAGAAATCTCCGCCGGCGGCTTGCATGCCTGCGCGCTGCGAACCGACCACACCATCGAATGCTGGGGCTGGAACGGCAACGGAGAAACCGATGCTCCCACCGGCAGCTTCAGCGCAATCGATGCCGGGAGGTCGCACTCGTGCGGATTGCGGGCCGACAGCACCATCGAATGCTGGGGCTGGGACTCGAGGGGCCGAAGCGATGCACCCACCGGCCAGTTCATTGCCACCGCCGTGGGCAACGACCACTCGTGCGGTCTGCGAAACGACAAAACTATCGAGTGCTGGGGCGACGACAGCTTCGGCCAAACCAACGCCCCCTCCGGCCAGTTCGCCCAAATCTCCGGGGGCCACCTGCGCTCCTGTGCACTGCGGGTCAACTACACCATCGAATGCTGGGGCGGCAGCAGTTCCCAGCACAACAGTGCTCCAGAGGGCCAATACACGGAGGTTGCCGCCGGTCCGTGGTATTCGTGCGGGTTGCAAACCAACACCTCCATCCAATGCTGGGGCCTAAACCCCGCGGGACAGACAGACCCTCCCGAAGGGTTCTTCAGAGCCATCACCGCAGGAGGAGGACACGCATGCGCATTGCGCATCAGCCGGTCCATCACCTGCTGGGGCCACACTGCCAATGGAGCAACCGAGGCTCCGCGATATCGCTACAGCTCTGTGTCGGCTGGATTCGCCCACTCTTGTGGGGTGCGAACCGATGGCACCATCCTGTGTTGGGGCGACAACAGCAACGGCCAAACCAACGCCCCCACAGACGACTTCTCCGCCGTCTCCGCGGGGCGCGCCCACACCTGCGGCCTCACAACCGACGACACCGCGGTGTGCTGGGGCGACAACAGCAACGGCCAAACCAACGCCCACACAGGCCGGTTCACCGCCATCACCGCGGGCAGCTCGCACACTTGCGGTCTGCGGCCTGACGGGTCAGTTGTGTGCTGGGGCGACAACAGCAACGGCCAGGCCGACGCCCCGGAGGGCCGATTCACCAATATCTCTTCCGGGATGTGGCACTCCTGCGGAGTGCGCCCCGACGAGACGGTTGTGTGCTGGGGCAGCCTGGCGATTCTGTCGGAGTCGTCGCCCGAAGAGGTCGAGGAGGCCGAAGAAGTCGACGTCTGAGCCGGCTCAGCTCCCAGCAGAGGGGCAGAAGGAGGCCAGCACGCACTCGTGGCAGCGGGGGCGGCGGGCGATGCACA
>JAPPKI010000554.1:0-1324 GCA_028820035.1 bacterium
TGTCTGGCCTGTCATAGCTGTGAGGCATGAACAGGGTGTGGCCCATCTCGTGAATCAACACGAAGCCGTTGGGGTTCGGTGGGATTTGGCCGGGAACCGAGGTAACGGGCACAGCGCCGAGCATCACCTCTCGTTTGTTTTCCGGCCAGTGGGGAGGACACGAGTCGGGAATGAACCCTTGCCCCTGCGGCTTGAAGCACCTGCCCGGTTCACCCCACCCTTGGCGGCAGCCCACCTCGTTGTTGCAGTCGACAAGTGGGATGTCGATCACAATGACCGCGCCGTCCATGTTGGGAGGCGAAGCAGCATTGCGAACCTTGGTCAAGCAGTCTGACTCGTCGTCAGCCTCAATGGTCCCTCCTACGATGAACTCGGGCACGTAGGCGCCACCAGACAGCCATGTGAAGTAGGGCTGAGCCCAGTTCTCCAAGCGATCAGCCACCTCTTGGGTCGGGATCTCCCACTCGCCTGCCGGGGTATCGCAGGACCACACGGCCCAGGAATCCGTTCCCGAGCCATAGGCGCGAACGACGTCGGCGAATGCGATCAGCCTGGCCGGGTCATCGCCGTACACCAATTGTTCCCACGGCGACAGCACTTCAGGTGTTGTGTCCACCGTGGGCGTGCTCTCGACAGGGGGCTCGTCGGCGGGAGTGCTGTCGGCTTGTTTCTCCGCGGGCTTCCCGTCGACGCAGCCGCCTGGCACGATCTGGGTGTCGACGTTGAAGAGGCAGCGATAGGTGTTCAGCAGTGATTCCTGGTTGAAAATGAGATTGTCGCGCTCGGTAATTTGGCGCTGGAGGGGGTCATGGGCGTGCAGGTTGTGCGCACTAGCCACCGCATTCACCGAGGTCGGTGCCAGTGCGACTACCACAAACGCGGCGACGAACTTCCAAATCCGGTGGTTAACCCTCATGCGGAGCGAGGCTAAGCAAACCCTGTAACCCCTACCAAGACGGGTCTTAGAAGAGTACCGTGGGCCGGTGCTGCGTTTGAGCGACGAGGCCTTCTCGGAGGTCATCGCCCATGCATTGGCGGGGCTGCCCAATGAGGCTTGTGGACTCTTGGCGGCTCCGGCGGGGGGAGAGGTGGCCAATCGGTTCTTTCCGGTGCGCAATGCGGCGGAGTCCAGCCAGATCTACCGGCTGGATGATGCCGAGTACCTCCGGGTGGAACAGACCGCCGACGACGAAGGACTTGCTCTGGTGGCGGTGATGCACTCTCACACCCACACCACCGCCTATCCGTCGCCTACTGATGTGCGCGATGCCTCGGCCTTCGACCCCTTTGGAGCACTGCTCTATGTGATCGTGTCGTTGAAGGA
>JAPPKI010000554.1:1334-3536 GCA_028820035.1 bacterium
GATCCCGAACCCGCGCTGCGCTGCTACCGGATCGTCGACGGGGCTATTTCCGAGGAACCGGTAGCCGTCGAGGGGTAGGCATCCGGGTAATCTGAGGTCCGTGGCCGCGCACAAATCGGTGATCGATCTGATCGGGAACACCCCTATGGTCGACGTCAGTGTGCTGTCGCCAAACCCATCTGTGGCCATCCACGTCAAGCTTGAGGGGGTAAACCCGGCAGGGTCGGTCAAAGACCGGGTGGCGCGCGAGATGATCCTCGAAGCCGAGGCCGACGGCACGCTGGAACCGGGCCGCACCATCATCGAGCCGTCTTCGGGCAACACCGGGATCGCCCTAGCCATGATCGCCCGACTCAAGGGCTATCCCATCAAAATCGTCATGCCCGAGAACGTCTCGGCCGAGCGCCGCCAGCTTCTTGAGGTGTTCGGGGCGGAGATCATCTGGTCGCCGGGCGCTGAGGGGTCAAATGGGGCCGTCCGCATGGCTCAGAAACTGGCCGACGACAACCCCGAGTGGGCGTTCCTCTACCAGTACGGCAACGAGGCCAACCCTCGGGCCCACTACAACACCACCGGACCGGAGATCTACGCCGACTGCCCCCAGATCACCCACTTTGTGTCGGGACTGGGAACCAGCGGCACCCTCATGGGGGTGGGCGCCTACCTCAAAGAGCGCAAGCCATCGGTGCAGGTGCTGGCGGTGGAGCCCCCCGCGGGGGAGATGGTGGACGGCCTGCGCAGCTTGGACGACGGGTTTATCCCCCCGGTCTATGAGAAATGGGGCGGCGATCAGCTCTTGGACGGCAAGCGCATCGTGCGGCCTCGGGAGTCGATCGAGTGGAACCGGCGGTTGGCAGAAGAGGCGGGCATATTTGCCGGCATCTCCACCGGCGCGGCCCTGGCTGGGGCCGCTCGGGTGGCCGAGCGGGTTGATGAGGGCGCGGTGGTCGTAGTCTCGGCCGATGGTGGCTGGAAGTACCTGTCCACCGGGGCCTGGACCGATCCAATCGACGAGGTGACCGCTCGGGCCGAGTCGATCATCTACTTCTGAACTCCAATTGAAAAATCCCCACTTGGACGGGTTATGTGGTTCTTGATGTGCTATAAGCACCCCGCGCTGCTAATGTTGCTGTACCCAAACCACACCACCACGCTGGAGCACAGCTCCAGCCGAACGGCCTCGACTCATCCCGCCAGAGTCGAGGCCGTTCCTCTTGTGTCGATTTGGGCCGCTGAATTGTGCCCACCATGGTCCTGAGTGTCACCGTTACCGGTGATGCCACCTATGAAGGCTGATCTATGAGGACAGCGCCATGAGAAGCGACGGACGGGCGTCCGATGAACTGCGCCCCATCACCTTCGAGCGGGACTTCACCGAGATGGCTGATGGCTCGGTGCTGGTCTCGTTCGGGCGCACCCGGGTGCTGTGTACCGCGTCGATTGATCCCGACGTGCCCCGGTGGATGAGGGGCCGGGGTACGGGCTGGGTGACGGCCGAATACTCAATGCTCCCGGGGTCTTCGCCTGAGCGGGTCAACCGGGAAGCGGCCCGGGGCCGCCAGTCGGGGCGCACCCAGGAGATCCAGCGCTTGATCGGACGCTCGCTGCGAGCGGTGACCGATGCCGCCAAGCTGGGCGAGCGCCAGGTGATCTGCGACTGTGACGTGCTTCAAGCCGACGGCGGCACTCGCACCGCCGCCATCAGCGGCGCCTACGTCGCTCTGCACGACGCCTTCACTCGGCTGGTTGTCGCAGGCCAAATCGAACAGCACCCGATGATCGAGGCGTGCGCCGCGGTGTCCGTCGGGATCATCGACGGAACACCGTCGCTCGATCTGCCCTATGAGGAGGACGTGTCCGCCGAAGTGGATATGAACGTGGTTATGACCGAGTCGGGCCGCTTCGTGGAAGTGCAGGGCACCGCCGAGGGCCAGCCGTTCGGCCGGGACCATCTGGATGCGCTGCTGGACTTGGCCACTGCGGGGATAGAGCAGATCATCAAGCGGCAAAGCGAATTGCTGGCCGACCCGCCCCCATCTCGTTGAGCCCTCTGCCAGACAGTCCGCCGCGTTTGGTGGCGGCAACCGCCAACCCCCACAAGCTGACTGAGATCGCCGCCATACTGGGATCGGCGGTCGAGTTGGTGCCCCGGCCCGCCGACCTGGGTGAAGTAATCGAAGATGGCGACACGCTGGAGGCCAA
>JAPPKI010000049.1 GCA_028820035.1 bacterium
GCTCAGACTCGCAAAACGGGGCAACCAACTAAACGGCAATGACCGTGAACTTCTCGCAGCCTGATCTTTCTGGCCTAGAGAAGAACCGCGACCGGTAACGGCACGCGGGGCCGGTCCACCGCAGCCCGGCAACAGAAGCGGTGGAGACAGTAGGGACAGACCACTGACGGCGGGAAAGACCGCTGGCTCCGGGGAACAGACCCGGTGGCGGGCCCCCTAGCAGGGGCCGCCCGACCCGGCGGCGCGGCTGCCATCGACGCTGCACACCGGGAATGGTCGTATCACAGACAGGCACCGCCCAGCGGACGGGGGTTCGATTCCCCCCAGCTCCACTCGGCTAGTTCAGCAATATGCCTGGACGAAACGTCAGATCTCGGTGGCTCGCCAGCAGTACCAGGCGGCGACGCTGCGGTAGGGGCGGAACTGCTCGCCGAGCGAGTCAAGTTCCTCGGCGGTGGGGGGCTCGGTCCAGTTGTGGGCCAGGCCGTACCCTTTGCGGACGCCGAAGTCGCCCACCGGCCACACATCCAGGCGGCGGAGCGAGAAGATCAAGAACATATGGGCGGTCCAGGTGCCGATACCCCAGACTTGGCTGAGCTGGTTCACCACCTCTTGATCGGACAGCCGCCCCAGCTTGGCCAAGTCCAGTAAGCCCTGCTCGCAGTGTGCGGCAAGGTCGAGCATCGCCCTTGTCTTGGCCCCCGACAACCCTGCTTCTCGCAGCGGCTGCTCACCCAGCGCCAACACCGCACCCGGTGCCCACTCCGACGCCTGCTCCCGCACCCGACCCCAAATGGCCCCGGCCGCCTTGCCGGCCAGCTGCTGGTAGGCGATCTCGCGGCTCAGCACCTCGAACCGCTCCCCCACGGGGGGCTTGGGGCCGAATCGGGCCGGGCCGAACCGCTGCACGAGCCCGGCCATCACCTCTGAGGTCTGGGCCAACGCATGGCTGGCCTCGGTCAAGCTCACTGTGGCCACTTCCCGCTCCCGCGATAATTCGGGCAGGTCAGGTCTGGGCCGGGTCGGGAACCGGTTTCACGATCACCCGGGCGATGCGCCGCCCAGTCACCCGCTCCACCAACAGCTCCCAGCCGTCCACCACCAGCGTCTCCCCCTCTTCGGGCACATGGCCCAGAGTGTTGAAGATCAGGCCGCCCACCGTGTCCCAGTCGCCGTTGGGCAGGGGCGCGTCCAGCACTTCGCTGAGCTCGTCGATGGGCACCCGCCCGTTGACCCGCACCGTGCCGGTAGCCACCCGCTCGATCATGGGCTCCTCCACATCGAACTCGTCGACGATCTCGCCCACCAGCTCCTCGATGAGGTCTTCCAGCGTGACCACTCCGGCGGTGCCGCCGTACTCGTCCACCACGATGGCGATATGGAACTTCTCGGCCTGCATCTCCCGCAGCAGCAGCGAGATTCGCTTGGTCTCGGGCACGAAGCGGGGAGCTCGGGCCACCGCTACTGCGGGAGAACCGGGACCCTGGTCCCGCTCGGCGCGCATCAGGTCTTTGGCATGGACCACGCCCACCACGTCGTCGATGCCCTCGGCGTACACCGGCACCCGGCTATAGCCGTGCTCGATGACGATGGCGATGGCCTCTTCCACCGTGTGCTGATTGCTCATCGCCACCGTGTCGGTGCGGGGCACCATCACCTCTCGAACCACCGTGTCGCCAAACTCGATGATCTGGCCGATCAGCTCCCGTTCCTCGGGCTCAATGGCGTCCGACGCTTCGGCCGCTTCGGCCATGGCCAGCAGCTCTTCTTCGGAAACTTGCGGCGCCTCCCGACGCCAACTGGCTCGCACCAGCCGCCGTAGGAGATTGAATCGGCCGAGAACGCTCATCGCGACCCCGCCCGTGAACCCGCCAGCGCGTCCGCAGCCGAAGCCCTCGCCAGCAGCTCCTGCTCCCGTTGCTCCATCACCTGGGCGTCGTTGTCGTCGAGGTGGTCGTAGCCCAACAGGTGCAGAGCGCCGTGTACTACGAGCAAGGCCAGCTCGTCGTCGACGGTCCTGCCGTGAACCTCAGCGTTGGACGCAGCTGCCGAGGGACAGATCACCACGTCGCCCACCAGTCGGGGCTCGTCGTCAGCTCGGGGGGCGCTGCCGTCGTCGGCGCCAAAGGCCAGCACATCGGTGGGCCGGTCGATGCCCCGGTGCGCGGCGTTGAGGGCGGCCATCTCGTCGGCGGCCACGAACGACAGCCCCGCCTCACAGGGGGCGGCTACCCGTTCTTCGGCCAGCACCCGGCGAAGCAGCCTGGCCCAGCGGTCTTGGGCTACGAGCAGGTCTTGTTGGCGGTCGGACACCACGACCACCTGGTGATAAGAGTCAGAGTCGCCGGGTCTCGGGCCGGAGTCGCCGTCGGCCATCACTGCTCGGCCCGCTCGTAGGCGTTCACAATGTCGGCCACGATGGGGTGGCGAACCACATCGCGAGAACTCAGGTGGATAAACGACAGGCCGTCGATGCCGACCAGTATCTTCTCCAGGGAGACCAGCCCGCTGCGGCCCCCCTCGACGTCCACTTGGGTCACGTCGCCGGTCACCACGGCTTTGGAGCCGAAGCCGATGCGGGTCAAGAACATCTTCATCTGCTCGGGGGTGGTGTTCTGGGCCTCATCCAGAATGATGAAGCTGTCGTTGAGGGTGCGGCCCCGCATGTAGGCCAGCGGGGCGATCTCAATCACCCCTCGGTCGATCAGCGATTGCACTTCCTCGGTGTCGAGCATGTCGTAGAGGGCATCGTAGAGCGGGCGCAGATAGGGATCGACCTTGGCAATCATGTCACCGGGCAGAAACCCCAGGCGCTCCCCTGCTTCCACCGCGGGCCGGGTCAGAATGATCCGCTCCACGCTCTGAGCCTTCAGTTCCCGCACCGCGGTGGCCACGGCCAGCCAGCTCTTGCCGGTGCCAGCCGGGCCGATGCTGAAAGTTATGATGTTGCTCCGCATGGCGTCGACGTAGCGGCGCTGGCCACCCGATTGGGGCCGGATCACCCGACCCCGCCCCGACCGCAGAACGTCGGTGTCCATCACTCCCGAGGGGCTCTCATCGGCCTCCACCATCTTGATCGCCCGGCCCAGCGTGCGGGAATCGAGTTGGTGGCCGCCCTGCACCAGCAAGATCATCTCATCGAAGAGGCCGGCCACCCGGTCGGCGCTTTGGCCCGATACTGTGATCCGGTTGCCCCGCACGAAGATGTCGGCTTCAGGGAACGACTGCTCGATCTGACGAAGATGCTGATCGCGCTCGCCCAATAGGGCTGCCATGAGCCCATTGCGCGGGATGTCTATGGTGACCGGCGCTGCGGTGGTCATTCAGGACTCAGCGTCTGCATCGCCTTCCTCTCCCTTATCGGCGCTGCCGACAGAGACAGGGTCGGGATACAGATGGCCGAGTGTGCCGGGCTCGATGCGGCTGCTCTCGATGAAAGCATCCACATCAGCCTGCTTGACCCGGATTACCCGGCCCATTCGATAGGCGGGCAAACCCCCTTCATTGATGAACCGGTACAG
>JAPPKI010000486.1 GCA_028820035.1 bacterium
GAGCTGCACCGACCCATCGCCCAGTGGCCCGTCTCTAAGCACCGTGGGGGGCACTAGATCCCAACCCAGAGTTCGGGCCAGTTCGAAGGCGGCGATCTCCCGCTTGTGCAGTCCGGCGGGGAAGTCCCATAGGGGCCGCTCGCC
Source organism: bacterium (assembly GCA_028820035.1). Lineage (GTDB taxonomy): Bacteria > Actinomycetota > Acidimicrobiia > Acidimicrobiales > Bin134 > Poriferisocius. Next base: position 145 of record JAPPKI010000486.1, read on the forward strand.
CTTTACCGGCTTGTACACCCCCTGGACGATGGGGGATTCGGGGGAGCACACGTCAACCAGAAACGTCATGTTGGAGCTCCAAGGCATGCGGCCCAGCACGTCCAACTCCCCGGTGGTCAGGATCTCAACGGCAGCCCCGTCATCGAGCGCGGGGCGGTCGCGAAACGGCGATTCGGTGTTCGAGGGGGCGGGATCCATCAGTTGGAACAGGGACACCAAGTGCCGTCGTCATTTAGGGGTGCGCCGCAGAAGCGGCACGGTGGCCGGCCCGCGGCCACTATCTGTCGGGCCCGGTTCACAAACCCGGCCACTTGGCCCTTTGTGATCCGGAATTGGGCGGTGGCCAGGTCGTCGGCCTCTTCTTGGGAGGGCCTCTCGGTGATGATTAGCAGCATCCGATCGGCGTCAGGGTCGTAGCCGAACCGGAATTCGCCCGCCGTCCACTCAGCTTCCACCGGGTCGATGAGGCCGATGTCGACTTCCGGCTCGATGGCGTCGGGATCGTCGGATATCTCTCGGAGCACCGCGGCGAAGTGATCGGCCAGCGCCGACACCTCCTGCTTTTCCAGCTTGAGCGTCACCAAGGTGCCGGTGACTCCGGCCTGGAGATAGAACACCCGTTGGCCAGGAGGCCCGATGGTGCCCACCGTGAAGTGCTCGAGGTTGCTCAGGTCGAAGGATTCGCTCATGACGGCACAAGGGCTTTCAAATCGGACGTGCTGTTGACGGCTAGCACCAGCGGGCCGTCGTCGCTGTAGAGGATGGCGGTAATCGAGCAGGGCGAAACCACAATCCGCTGGAACATGTCCAGATGGGCGCCTGAGGCGTGCGACACCGCCGCTTTGATGGTGTCGGCGTGCGATACCGCCACCACGGTTGAGCCGGGATGGCGGGCCACCAGCGACTGCACCGCGTGGGTCATCCGGGTCTGCATCTCGGCAAACGACTCTCCTCCGGGAAACCGGAAGCTGCTGGGGGTGCGCTGCACTTGGCGCCAGTCGCGGCGGCGGCGCAGGTCGCTGAGGCGGCGCCCGGTCCAGCGGCCGAAATCGCATTCGTTGAGGCTGTCGAGCACCCGCACCCGTCGCCCCACTGCCCGGGCGATGGGGGCGGCGGTCTCCCGAGCCCGTTCCATGGGGGAGGCGTACACCGCTCCTATGCGTTTCGGGCCCAGGGCGGCGATGCGGGCGGCGGCCTGCTCGGCTTGCTCTCGACCCCGGTCGCTGAGGTGCAGTCCCGGCGCCCGACCGGGCAGCACCGCGCCGGTGGTGGGGGTCTGGCCGTGGCGCACGAACAACACCAGGGTTGGTTTGCGGGATTTAGTGGCCATTTGCTCTACGGAATCTGCCTCTGGGTGTCGCTGCCTTTGAACAATTCTTGACAGCCATTGTCTTCTATCTTGGCGGTAGTGGGCTCAGCAGACACATTTGACGAACTGGCCGCCGATGTTATCGCCTGCCGGGCCTGCCCTCGGCTGGTGGATTGGCGAGAGGAGGTGGCTGCGGTCAAGCGGGCCGCCTATCGGGATTGGACCTACTGGGGCCGACCGGTGCCGGGCTTCGGCGACCCCGCCGCCCGCATCGTGGTGGTAGGCCTCGCCCCGGCCGCCCACGGCGCCAACCGCACCGGTCGGATGTTCACCGGCGACCGGTCGGGCGACTTCCTCTATGCCTCGCTGCACCGGATGGGCTTGGCCAACCAGCCCAACGCCACCGACAGGGACGACGGGCTGGTGCTGCGCGACACCTACATCACCGCTCCGGTGAGGTGCGCGCCGCCCCAGAACAAGCCCACGCCAGAGGAGAAGGATGCCTGCCGTCCGTTCCTCGAGCGGGAGCTGGCTCTGCTGCGTCAGGCCCGGGTGTTCGTCGCTTTGGGGGCCATCGGCTACGGGGCGGTGGCCGCCGAACTGGGGATGCGACCCCGTCCCAAATTCGCCCACGGCTTGGAGGCGCCCACCCCCGGTGGGCAAACAGTGGTGTGCTCCTACCACGTGAGCCAGCAGAACACCTTCACCGGCCGCCTCACTGAAGCCATGCTCGACGAGGTGTTCGCCCGGGCCTTGGCATTGGCCGACGCCTAGTAGCCATGGGATTGGTTCGCGAATTCTAGGAGACGGGCGATACCGTTAGACCCGTGACCAAGGCCCGCGTGCTCGCAGTGGTGGCTGCCCTGTTTCTGGTGGCAGCCGCCTGCGGCAACTCCGGCGCGCCCACTTCGTGGGACGACAATCCCGATGACTACAGGGGCGTAGCCAACGTGGGCCAACCCGAGCGGAACTTCCGAGACGGCTGCGAGGAATCGGGCCAAGACGACCTGGATGCGCAAGTGCGGGAGAACCTGGCCGATGTGTGCAAGTGCGGATTCGACCGGATCAGGGAGACGCTGTCCTTCGAGGAGTTCAAGGAACTCGACGACGATCTGCGCAGCGACATAAACGCCAACCTGACCGAGGAAGTGAATCAGATCATGCGCCAGTGCATCCTGGAGGAATCCGGGCTCGGTTAGCCCTCAAGCGCTGACGCAGGCGCTGCCCCGGGAAGCGGCCCTCAAACCCCTAGTTTGACTGCGCTCTCGGCCCAGTCGGGCCAGCGTTGGCGGCTCTTGGCGGCCAGCTTGTGCATGAGGGCCACCGCTCCGGGGTCGTCGTCGCCGGGTCGGGCTTGAATCACGCCGTCTTCCAGCATGGCGTTGATCACGGCTCGGCCCAGCTCAGTGCGGACCACGGTGAGGGTCCAGTCGGAGGCGTCGCCGATGCCCCCGGTGGAGATGTCGGCGTGCTCAGCGGCGAAATCGGGGCACAGATTGCAGCCCTCCCGGGTCCAGGCGTGGCACTCCTTGAGGTTGATCTCGTGGTAGTCGCCGTTCTTCATCCACACCTGGAACACGCCCTTGATGTTCATCTTGGCGATCTGGTCGGTGGGCAGCCCGTACTTCACCCAGAACAGCTCCTCGAACATGGAGTCGTCGAAGCTCTTAGAGCACAGCAGTCCGATGTTCAGCTTGATGGGGCGGCCAACCTTGCCCACTTTGCGATTCCACATCACCGGGCCGATGGAGGTCTGGCAGCTCATGCCCACCAGAGCCAGGCGATCCAGGTTCCGTTCCTTGGCCTCTCGGTAGGCCAGCGGGTTGGCCGAGTAGGTGTAGCGGCTGCCTGCCCCCCGCAGCACTTCCTCCCGGTTGACGGCCAAGCCGGGCACCGCCTTCCAGCCGTTGACGTCACCGCCCTCCAAGAATGAAGTGAGAGCCCCGTCGATCACGTCGTTCTCCAGGCACCAGATCAAGATGGCCGACACCAAGCCGCCGTCCTGGCCCACCTCGTACACGTAGTCGTCGGAGGCCCGTACCAACAGGAT
>JAPPKI010000044.1 GCA_028820035.1 bacterium
CCACCACGGCATCGTCGGTGCGAGCCAGCACCCAGCGCACGTAATTCGATCCGATGAACCCCGCGCCCCCGGTCACAAAGAGCTTCATGTCACCCTTGGGCTTCGAAACGGGGAATCAGATGATCCGGTATCGCCGAGCGGCGGGGATTGGACTGGTCCCGAGCCGACAACACGGGGTTGTCAACCCCCCAGTCGGCCCCAACCTCGGGGTCGTTCCAGGCCACCCCCAGCTCGTCGTCTGGGTTGTAATAGCCGTCCACGAGGTAGCTGATGGTCATGTCCGACAACGCGGCAAACCCGTGGGCCACCCCCGGCGGGATATACACCCCCCGATGGTGGTTCACGCCGTCGGGCTCGGTGCCCAGGGGCAGCGTCATTGTGCGCCCGTCGGTGGGTGAGCCTGACCGCAGATCATGGAGCACCACCCGGGCCTGGCCCACGGGCACATACCAGTAGTCGGCCTGATGGAGGTGGTAGTGCAATCCCACCACCGAGCCGGCTCGCCGGTCGCCCCGGTTGGCCTGGATCATCTCCCGGACCCCGGGAATCCACTCCCGCCGGTAGGTCTCCACAAACACGCCCCGCTCGTCGCCATGGATGTCGGGGGACACGATGAACACACCCGATATCGCCTCACAGCGGCTTACCTCACCCATGGCCCTACCTCAGTTCCAAGCGAGAATGACCAGCCGACATCTACCCCAGCTCCAGATGGGAATGGTCGCCCAGCATGAGCCGGGACACCGGGCGGCGCTCGGGCGACTGGTTCACCTGAACGTGCTGGCCGATCAAGGAGTCGGTGATCCGGCTGATCCCGTCGATACGGCAGCCTTCGAGCACCACCGAGTGGTCCAGCTCGGCGTCGCTGATCACGCATTCGTCGCCGATGGAGGTGTAGGGACCGATGAACGTGTTCTCTATGCGGGTGTTCGCGCCGATCACCGCCGGACCCCGCACGGTGGAGTTGACGATCTTGGCCCCCTCCGACACCACCACCCGCCCCTCGACCTTGGAGGCGTCGTCCACCGCTCCGTCCACCCGGCGCGCCAGGGTGTCGAGCACCAGGCGATTGCACTCCAGCAAAGGATCCTTCTTGCCGGTGTCGATCCACCAGCCGTCCAGCATCCGATGGCTCACCCGGTGGCCGTTCTGGATGAGCCAGTCGATGGCATCGGTGATCTCCAACTCGCCTCGGGCCGACGGCTCGATGGCGGCCACCGCGTCGTGGATGGAGGAGTCAAAGATGTACACCCCCACCAAGGCCAGGTTGGAGGGCGGATCGGCGGGCTTCTCCACTAGGTTGACCACATCGCCATCGGGGCCGAGCTCAGCCACCCCGAACGACGAGGGGTTGTCCACCGGGGTCAGCAGGATCTGCGCTTGACTGTGGCCGGGGCCTTGCTCTCGCTCCCCATCGAACTGCGCCACGAACTCGGCCAGGCCCTGCTCCAACATGTTGTCGCCCAGATACATCACGAAGCAGTCGTCGCCCAAGAAATCCCGGGCCACCAGCACGCAATGGGCCAGCCCCAGTGGCGCCTCCTGGCGGATGTAGGTGGCGCTCACCCCGAAGCGCGATCCGTCGCCCACTGCGTCCCTGATCTCCTGGTGGGTGTCGCCCACCACGATGGCGATGTCGGTGATGCCCGCCGCGGCCATGTCCTCGATGCCGTAGAACAGCACCGGCTTGTTGGCGATGGGCACGAGTTGCTTGGCCCGAGTGTGGGTCAGTGGACGCAGCCTCGTGCCGGCACCTCCCGACAAGATCAACCCCTTCATTCGCCGCACAGTGTACGGCCCCCCTGTCATAGCGGCGAGACCGCCGGTGGCGATGATCTCCTCGCCTCAGTGTCTACGCTGGGCAGGTGTCACGTGTGAACTGCGACAGGGTGGCGCTGGCCGCAGTGCTGGTGGCGGTGGCGGTGCTGGTGGGGCTGCACGTGCGAGACCACCCGGCCCTGTCGCACGTTGACGAGCTCCAGCACACCGACTACACCCTCAAGTCGCCGTTCCACGTCCCCCGCCACGGCGACACCATCGGCCAGGAGACCATGGAGGAGGCCGCCTGTCGGGGCATCGATTATCCGACGCGGCTGTCCATCGAAGCCTTGAACAACTGGCTGCATCTGACCGGCGAACGGGGAATCGAAACCCTCAGCCCCGACAGCATCGCCCGGGTGCAGCTGCCCCCCGGCCGGTCGGTCCTGCTGACCCCCGACCAATTTCCCAACTGGGGGCTGAACACCGCCTCCCCCCACCCCCCCGTCTACTACACCGCCACCGCACTGGGAGGGGCGGCGATCGAGGCCGCCCCCGGCGTCGACAGCCCGGTCACTGGCGCCCGGCTGGTGGGAATCCTGTGGCTGGGCGCCGCAGCAATCGTGCTGTGGTATGTGCTGGGCAGCCTGGGGGCGTCGAGCTGGGCCAAGGCACTGCTGATCGTCCTTTTGGCCGTGTCCCCCCGGGTATTGCACGCATCGTCGATCATCAATCCCGACACCACCGCCCTGTTGGGCGGGGCGCTGGTGCTGGCCGCCGCCCTGCGCTGGGAGGCCGGGCGGGCCCCGGCGTGGCTGCTGCCTGCGGCCTCGATGGCCGCGGTGTGGCTCAAGTTCACCAACTCGGTAGCGGTGGGGGCGGCCGTGGTGTACTTGGCGGTGCGGGGCTGGCAGCAGCGAAACAGCCTCACCCGGCGCCAAATCCGGGCCTGGTCGGCGGCCGCCGGGGCCGCGGTCATCTTGACGGTGGCCTCGATTATCTCGTGGTCGGCGGTTCAGGAAGCCCGAGGCCACATCCCCGCCGAGCAACTGCCCACCAACGCCATCTACCAGGTGGACAGCTTCCAGTGGGACAACCTCGGCGACGAGCTTTTCTCCACACTCACCCCCCTGCGGGATCCCTTCGTGCCTGACACCCTGCCCCGGAATCTGCTGGAGCCCCTCGGCGATCTCATGAACCTGCTGGTTCTGGTGGGCCTGGGTGCGGTGGCGCTGTTCGCAGCAAGAGGATCGAAACACCGGGCGCTGGCTGCCGCCGCGGTCACCGGGATGGTGGCCACCGGAGTGGTGACCATGGTCACCAGCTATCTGACTCTGGGAATCTACTTCGACACCAATCCCCGGTACGGACTGTCGCTATTGCCCTTTGCGGCGGCTGCTCTCGTACCGGTGCTCGACAACCGCTTGATCCGCTGGAGCCTCACCGCAGTGGTGTTGGCGGCCGCGGGAGCAACCTTGGCCGGTGTCGCTACCTAGGCTGTGGCTGTGGACAACCCTGGCCTGATCGCCGTAATCCCGGCCTACAACGAGGAGAACACCGTGGGCGCGGTGATCGCCGAGGTGCAGCGGACCTGCTCCGGGCCAGCAGAAGTGAGGCCAGCTGAAGTGAGGCCAGCGGAAGTGAGGCCAGTAGAAGAGAGGCCAGAAGAAGGGAGGCCAGCAGAAGAGAGGCCAGCAGAAGTGAGGCCAGTAGAGGTGGAGGTAGTGGACG
>JAPPKI010000393.1 GCA_028820035.1 bacterium
ATAGGGAGGTGAGCTCGCAATGCGGGCATACGAATCGATGGTCATCCTGAACGCGGGCGTCGAAGAATCCGACGTGGCCGGTTGCATCGAGCAGGTGACCCAGAACATCGAGGCCCAAAGCGGCGAGGTGAAGACCGAGGATCGGTGGGGCAAGCGCCGCTTCGCCTACGAGATCAACCATCAATCCGAGGGCTATTACCTCGTCCTCGAATTCGTGACCGAGACGCGCGAGATGGGCACATTGGAACGTCTCCTACGACTCGCGGACGACGTGGTCCGCCACAAGCTGATCCGTCTGCCCGACGACGAGGCCGCCCGACGCGGCCTTCTGGGCGACGACACCCCCCTGGCTGCGGCCGGGTAACCCAAGGAGACACAGAGATGGCTTTTGACAACACGGTAACCGTCACCGGCAATATCACCAGAGACCCGGAGCTGCGATTCACCCCCGGCGGCAGCGCGGTGGCCACCTTCGGGCTGGCCTGGAATCGGCGCTGGCAGAACCGCCAGACCAACGAGACCGAAGAGCAGGTGTCGTTCTTCGACGTCACATGCTGGAACACTCTGGCCGAGAACGTGAGCGAGAGCCTCACCAAGGGCACTCGGGTGATTGTGAGCGGGCGGCTGGAGCAGCGGTCTTGGGAGACCCAGGACGGCGATCGCCGCTCCAAGGTGGAGATCATCGCCGATGAGGTGTCGCCCAGCCTGCGGTGGGCCTCGGTGGAGGTGATCCGCAACGAGCGCCGCGACGGCGGTGGCGGCGGCGGACGCAACCAGGGTGGCGGCGGAGGCGGCTACCAAGGCGGAGGCGGTGGACGTCCGCCCCGCAACCAGGCGCAGGAATACGTTTCTGACGAGGAGCCGTTCTGATGGCCAAGGGACCGAAGAAGCCTAAGGCCAAGGACATCAGCCGGCGGCGCAAGAAGAAGGTCAGCGTCCTCACCCAGGAGGGCATCGGCTATGTGGACTGGAAAGACATCAACCTGCTGCGGCGGTTCATGTCTGACCGGGCCAAGATCCGGGCCCGCCAGGTAACCGGCAACAACCAGCAGCAGCAAAAGGAGATCGCCCGGGCCATCAAGAACGCCCGCGAGATGGCGCTGCTTCCCTATAACAACCGCATCACCACCCAGCGCAGCGCGGGGCGGATGCGAGACGACAGCCGCATCGACGGCCCAGCCCCCCAGCCCACTGCACCGCCGCCCGGTTTGCGGCCAGGAGGCGAGATGGACGGCGACGAGTTGGAGCCCATGGACATGGGCCCCGACGCCATGGCCATGGAGGCTCCGCTCGAGGAGGGAATGGCCCCGGCGGATGCGATGGCCCCGGCGGCCACCGCGGAGGCTGTTCCCGAGCCAGCCGAAGAAGCCGCTCCCGAGGCCGCCGAGGCCCCAGCGGAGCCGACCGCGGATGAGGCCGCCGAGGCCGCTCCTGAGGCTGAGGAAGCCTCGGCTGAAGCTGATGAGGCCGAGGAGGAGCCGGTGTCATGAAGGTGGTGCTTCGCGACAACGTCGACGCCTTGGGCAAGAAGGGCGACGTGGTGGAGGTGGCCGACGGCTACGCCCGTAACTTCTTGATCCCGGCCGGCAAGGCCTTCAAGTCGTCACCGGGAGCCGAGCGCCAGGCCGAGCGCATGCGCCAGGCCCGCGAGCTGAAAGACGCCAAAGAGCTGGCCGAAGCCCAGGAAATGGCCTCCCGGCTGGTGTCCACCCCCATCCACATTGCGGCCCGGGCCGGCGCCGAGGGCAAGCTGTTCGGCTCGGTTACCACCGCCGACATCGTGCGGGCGGTGGCCGAGCAGGCCAACATCATGCTGGAGCGCAAGGCCATCGACACCGAGGGCATCAAGGAGCTGGGCAGCCATTCGGTCATCGCCAAGCCCCATCCCGAGGTGGAGTTCCCCATAACCGTCGAGGTGATTGCCGCCGAGTAGCCCCGGGGAGGCCGCCTTCGGTAAATCCCCAGGTTATCCACCTATTTCAACAGCGCTTCCCCTAGCGTTACACACTGCGCATTTGCCACAGTAAGCAACCGTGGAATGCGGTCGGGCTGAACAACTGTCACTGGTGTCTGGATAATAGGTGCAGTTGTGAGCGATCCCTTCCAGTATCCCGACGACGGCAGGTCCTCAACGCCCCCGGGGCGCTTGGGACGGGTGCCGCCCCACGACCTCGACGCCGAGGAAGCGCTGTTAGGGGCGATGCTGTTGAGCCGCGACGCCATCGCCGATGCGGTGAACCTGATCCGCCCCGAGCACTTCTACCGCCCGGCCCATGCCCATGTGTACGAGGCGGTGTGCAACCTCTACGCCCAGGGCGAGCCGGCCGACGCGGTGACGGTGGCCGCCGAGCTGAACGCCCGGGGCCTGGCCGACAAGGTGGGCGGCAACGCCGCGCTGGTCAAACTGCAAACCGGCACCCCGGCGTCGGCCAACGCGGCCAAGTACGCCAACATCGTGCACGAGGCGTCCACCCTGCGGAAGCTGATCGAGGTGGGCGGGGAGATCTCTGAGCTGGGCTACGAGGGCACCGACGATGTGGTCAAGACGGTGGACTCGGCCGAGGCCATGGTGTACCGGCTGGCCGCCGACCGCATGGGCGACTCCACCGCCCGCATCTCCGAGCTGCTGCCGGCCAACTTGGAACGCATCGAGATGCTGTACGAGAAGGGCGAGATCGTCACCGGCACCCCCACCGGCTACAACGACCTCGACGAGATCACCAGCGGTTTGCAGCCCAACACCCTGGTGGTGATTGGGGCCCGCCCGTCGGTGGGCAAGACCAGCTTCGCGCTGGGCATGGCGGCCCATGCGGCCATGCGGGCCGACAAGCCGGTGCTCATCTTCTCGCTGGAGATGAGCCAGCTCGAGATCAGCCAGCGGATCCTGTGCGCCGAGGCCCGGGTGGACGCCACCCGGGTGCGCACCGGCCGCCTCACCGACCAAGACTGGGCCGACCTCTCCACCGCCATCGGCCGGCTGTCGGAGGCCCCCATCTGGGTGGACGACAACCCGGCGGTAACCATCATGGAGATCAGGGGCAAGTCTCGCCGGCTCCGCAGCCAGGTGGGCGAACTGGGCATGGTGATCGTGGACTACCTCCAGTTGATGACCGGGCGCAACACCGCGGAGAACCGCCAGGTGGAGGTGTCGGAGATCAGCCGGGGCCTCAAGATCCTGGCCCGGGAGCTGCAATGCCCGGTGGTGGCGCTCTCGCAGCTCTCCCGCAACCTGGAACAGCGCCAAGACAAGCGGCCCATCCTGGCCGACCTGCGGGAGTCGGGATCCATCGAGCAAGACGCCGACATCGTGATGTTCCTGTACCGAGACGAGATCTACAACCCCGAGACCCAAGACGCCGGCACCGCCGAGGTGATGGTGGCCAAACACCGCACCGGCCCCACCGGCAAGACCCGCCTGGCCTTCATCAATCACCACACCCGCTTCGCCAACATGGCCCGCTCCGCCTAAGCGGGCCGTTCGGGC
>JAPPKI010000215.1 GCA_028820035.1 bacterium
CATCATCGAGTTCTGAACAAATGATCGTCCCCGTCATCATCGAGTTCTGAACAAATGATCGTCCCCGTCATCATCGAGTTCTGAACAAATGATCGTCCCCGTCATCATCGAGTTCTGAACAAATGATCGTCCCCGTCATCATCGAGTTCTGAACAAACCGGCCGCGATCTGGCCAAACCATTGGTTACTGGTGTTGTCAATGGTACGTTTGTTGTTGTTGTGGCTACGAAAACCGCTCGAAAGCCCCCTACAAAGCCCAGCGCAAAGTCCAAATCCAATACCGGAGCCTCTCCCGATAGTCGGCTGAAGCAGGCTGCGGCCGCGGTTTGGGCTCGACACCGCGCCGACATCATCGCCGTGGGGTTCATCCTCGCCGGCTTGGTGGCGGCGTGCGGCCTATGGGCCGATGTGGCCGGACCGTTCGGCTCGGGGCTCAGGACCGTCCTCGGTGCCTTGATCGGCACCGCCAGGGCCGCCATACCGATCGCCCTATTGGCCATCGGGGTCGTGCTGTTGCGGGGTCCGCGTCCCGACGAAGAGTTTCAGGAGAGCACCCCAGGCGAGTTCGACAAGAACCCTTACACCGACCCGGCTCGGGCCGATCTGGTGCTGGCTGTTCGCCTCGGCATCGGCACCGCGTTGACGCTCCTCTCGGTAACCGGCCTGCTCCACATCGCCATCGACCGGCCGGGCATCGAAGACCTCGACGGGCTGATGGGGGCGGGTGGAGCGCTGGGCCTGGCCTTCGGGGGCACGCTGGCCGCGATTATGGGCGTCTGGGGGGCGAGTCTGGTGGTGGGCGCGTTCGGGCTCTTGGGGTCGGTGATACTCACTCGGGTGTCGTTGCGGGCGTGGGCCCGCAAGGTGAACGGCGCCAAACTCAAGACCGCCTTTGCCCAGTTCCTCGATCTGCTGACCGGCACCGCACCGCGGCCACAAGGTTCCGAACCATCCGCCGAAGATGGCCAACCGGACGAACCGGAAGCGACCTCGGCTGAATCCGAGGTCGTGCTCATTCCCTCTCCACCCCCTGAGCCTGAACCCGCTCTGGCCATGCCCGAAGCCGAGCCGAGGAATGAGCCTGAGCCCACCCCGACGCCCGAGCCTTCCAACGAGCCGCAGTGGGAGGCCCCGACCATCATCGGCGACAAGAAGTCCAAGCCTTCGAAGTCCAAGTCTTCGAAATGGAAGCTCCCCTCACTCAAGCTGCTGAGCGGGTCTGATCCCCAGAAGGGCAGCCAGGAAGAAGCCACCCGGAAGGGCGCGGCCTTGGAGCAGGCCTTGGCCGCCCATGACGTGGAAACCAAGCTGGTTGGGATGGTGGTCGGCCCCACCGTGACCCGCTACGAGCTGGAACTGGCGCCGGGGGTGAAGGTCAGCCGGGTCACCAGCTTGAGCAAGGACATCGCCTATGCCCTGGCTTCGCCCGACGTCCGCATCCTGGCCCCGATCCCCGGGCGCCAAGCCATCGGCGTGGAGGTGCCCAACCGCGACCGCCAGGTGGTGTCGCTAGGCGGGATCTTGGCATCGGCCGAGGCCCGCAAGTCCAGCCACCCCCTCGAGGTGGCCATCGGCCGGGACATCAACGCCAAGCCGGTGATGATGGACCTGTCCCGGATGCCCCACATCCTTATTGCGGGGGCCACCGGAGCGGGCAAGTCGTCGTGCATCAACTCCATGATCACCTCGGTGCTCATGCGCTCCACCCCCGATCAGGTGCGCATGATCCTGGTCGATCCCAAGATGGTGGAGATGGCCCAGTATGAGCATGTTCCCCACCTGCTCACCCAGCCGGTGACCGATCCAAAGAAGGCCGCCAACGCCCTGGCCTGGGCGTGCCGGGAGATGGACCGCCGCTATGAGATCTTGGCTTCGGTGGGCGTCCGCGATATCGACGGATACAACGAGGCCTGCGATCGGGGAGTTTTCGACAACGAACGCAAATTGGGGATCAAGGACACCGAGCCCAAGGAGCGGATGCCGCTCATCCTGGTGGTGGTAGACGAGCTGTCGGATCTGATGATGGTGGCCCCCCGCGACGTGGAGGACTCCATCTGCCGCATTGCCCAGAAGGCCCGGGCGGTGGGAATCCATCTGGTGATTGCCACCCAGCGGCCGTCTATCAACGTGATCACCGGCGTCATCAAAGCCAACATCCCGGCCCGGCTGGCCTTCGCCGTGTCCAGCCAAACCGACAGCCGGGTGATCCTCGACCAACAGGGAGCCGAGCGCCTGGTGGGCCGGGGCGACATGCTGCTGCTCAGTCCCACCTCCACGTCAGCCCAGCGCATCCAAGGGGCGTGGGTGACCGAGTCGGAGGTTCGCAGTGTGGTGGGCGCATGGCGCCGTCAGGCCGCGACGATGGAGCCTTCCAGCCTGGCCAATTCGGTGACCACCGACGGTGGCGACGGCGACGACGATCCGCTGGCCCCTGCGCCTTCGAACGCCGCGAACGGGGCTGGCGACGATGACGACGAGCTGCTGGCGCAGGCCATGAGGCTGGTGGTTGAGAGCCAGCTCGGCTCCACGTCGATGCTCCAGCGCAAGCTCCGGGTGGGATTCGCCCGTGCTGGTCGGCTGATGGATCTGATGGAGCAGCGGGGCGTTGTCGGACCTTCGGAGGGGTCGAAGGCCCGCGAGGTGCTGATGACCCCCGACGAGCTCCCTTCATGAATGCTGACTGAGCGTCGGTAGTCTCCTCCTGTGGCTCTAGCAGCGGTGCTTCTGGCGGGGGGTCTCCTCGTGCTGGCCGTGGGTGCCGACCAATTGGTGATCGGCGCGTCGCGGCTGGCCTTCGCCCGGGGCATCTCGCCCATCGTGATCGGGGCGCTGGTTATCGGCTTCGGCACCAGCGCCCCCGAGATGCTGGTGTCGGGCCTGGCCGCCGCCGACGGCAACGTCGATTTGGGGGTGGGCAACATCGTCGGCTCCAACGTGGCCAACTTGAGCCTGGTGCTGGGCTTTTCCGCCCTGGTGGCGGCGGTGGCCGTGGGGGGACGGTATATCCGGGTGGCCAACAGCACGCTGTGGCGGGAGGGCGTGGTGTCGGTGGCCGCCGCAGGGTTGTTCTGGTTGCTGGTGCAAGACGGCTTGGAGCGCTGGGAGGGCGTCGTCTTGCTGGTGGCCTTCGTGGTGGCCATGACCGTCATCTTGTGGCGGCCGGCCTATGACGGCAGCGCCACCGATGTCGTCCATTCCGACAAGCCGATAAGCCAGCCTGCCGAGCTGGGCCGCACTGTGCTGGGGCTGGCCGCCACCGTGGTCGGTGCCCAGCTGGCGGTGACCGGTGCGGTGGACATCGCCCAAGAAGTCGGTTTGGGCTCGGGATTCGTGGGGCTGTCGCTGGTGGCGTTCGGAACCTCGCTGCCCGAACTGATCACCGGGGTGCAGGCGGCCCGCCGGGGAGAGGCCGATCTGCTGGTGGGCAACATCTTGGGCTCCAACACGTTCAACAGCCTGCTGGTGAGCG
>JAPPKI010000539.1:0-1213 GCA_028820035.1 bacterium
GCGTAGATCTGAAAGGCGTTGTTCATCCCGGCTGCACCGCTCTCGTAGGACATCAAGTGCTGCCGCCGGCCCACCACCACGTTGCTTCCCGCCGCTCCGTGCAGCCGAAGGGCGATCTGGTTGCCCATCGTGCCCGACGGCACGTACACCGCAGCTGGCTTACCCACCAGTTCGGCAAATCTCTGCTCCAAGCGGTTGACCGTGGGATCCTCCCCATAGCGGTCGTCGCCTACCGGCGCGGCAGCCATCGCCTTTCGCATAGGCACGGTCGGCTGCGTCAGGGTGTCCGACCGCAGGTCCACTACGCCACGGGATGCCACGCCGCCCAGCGTAGAGTTCAGCTGTGCAAGAACCCGAACCCACTTCAGCGCCGACCATCCCCGCATGGGACCACCTGGAGAAGCTGGCAGTGGAGGCCGGGGAAGTAGCAGCTTCGCTGCTGCGAGCCCAGGCTGGCACCCAACTCCAGATCTCGGCCAAGTCGTCGCGTACCGATCTGGTCACCGACATGGACGTGGCCTGCGAGACCGCCATCGTGGAGTTCCTGACCTCCCACCGGCCCGATGACGCCATACTGGGCGAAGAAGGCTCGGGCCGCGACGGCACCAGCGGGGTGCGCTGGATCATCGACCCCATCGACGGCACGGTGAACTTCGTCTACGGCCACATCGGCTTCGGCGTGTCAGTGGCCGCTGAAGCCGCGGGCCAAGTTGTGGCCGGCGCCGTGGTCGACCCCGTTCTCGACGAGACGTTTAGCGCCCATCGAAACGGTGGGGCCCGGTGCAACGGAGACCCCATCACTGTCCGCCCCGATAGCGACCCAACCATGGCCTTGGTGGCCACCGGATTCTCCTACCAGCATGAACGGCGCCGGCGCCAGGCCGAGGTGCTCGGCGAGCTGCTTCCCCAAATCGGCGACATTAGGCGGGTGGGAGGGGCTGCCATCGACCTTTGTACGGTGGCCTGCGGACGGGTGGATGCTTTCTTCGAGGTGGGGCTCAATCCCTGGGACTACGCGGCCGGCGCCCTCATTGCCGAGGAAGCCGGTGCCGTTGTCCAAGACCTGAACGGCGGACCTCCCAGCCGCCAATTCGTGTTTGCCGCCGCCCCGTCGGTGGCCGACGCCATCTTGACGCTGCTGCAAAGCGCCCAGGCCGACCGAATATAGGCCCCTGCTACGGGCCAAAATGGGCCGAATATAGGCCCCTGCTAC
>JAPPKI010000539.1:1313-3468 GCA_028820035.1 bacterium
CCGAATATAGGCCCCTGCTACGGGCCAAAATGGGCCGAATATAGGCCCCTGCTACGGGCCAAAATGGGCCGAATATAGGCCCCTGCTACGGGCCAAAATGGGCCGAATATAGGCCCCTGCTACCCATCGCGGCTCAATATCAGGCACCATTTCAGGGTGGGAACCCGCATCCTGGCCATTGAGGACGACGAGAGGATCCGTACCGCGGTCCGCCTTGCCCTCGAAGACGAGGGCTGGGACGTCTTGGAGGCGGCCAACGGCCAAGAAGCCTTCGATGCCTTCTCGGACACGCCTGCCGATGTGGTGCTCATCGACATCATGCTTCCCGATGTCGACGGATTCGAGGTGTGCCGCACCCTCCGCCGAACCAGCGACGTACCCATCATCATGGTCACCGCCCGTGCCGACACCCACGACGTGGTGGCCGGCTTGGAGGCAGGAGCGGACGACTATCTGACCAAGCCGTTCGCCCCGAAGGAGCTCTCGGCCCGTATTCGCGCCCTGTTGCGCCGCGTTCGCACCCCCGACTCCACCATGACCGATATGCGCTTCGGGCAACTGGAGATCATGCCTGAGCAAGGAGCGGTCACCATCAACGGCGAAGAGGCCCACCTCACCAAGACGGAGTTCCGCCTCCTCGTTGAGCTGGCCACCAACTCCGGCAAGGTACTCAGCCGAGAAGTGCTTCTGGAGCGGGTGTGGGATCTCGGGTATTTCGGGGATGGCCGCTTGGTGGACGTCCACATTCGGCGCTTGCGCACCAAAATCGAGTCGGACCCGGCCAATCCCCGCTACGTGGTGACCGTCCGCGGCCTGGGATACAAGCTCCAAGCCTGAGAGCACCAGTGGAGACCACCGGACAGCGTTCTCGCTTCTGGCGCCGAACGGGCTCCCGGGCCCGGAGGCTGAGGCTTCGCACGAGGATCATCCTGTCTTTCGTGCTCACCACCCTTCTGCTGTCGGCGCTGCTGAGCGTGACCGTATTCGCGTTGACACGTCAGAACCTGCTCAACGGGAGGGAGAACGACGCCTTGGCCACGGTGGGGTTCAACGCCTCGGTGGTCAACCGCCGTCTCAGTCCCGACATCGAGTCTGAAGCCCTCCAGAACCTGGTCAGCACGCTGGCCACTCCCGAGGGCTCCCGTCCGGTTCTGCGGGTCGGGGGTGACTGGTTCCAGCCGTCCTTCGAATTCGAACAAGGCGACATCGACGAGCGCCTTCGCCGCACCGTGGAGAGCGGCAAGCCGGCGCGGATGCGATACCGGGTGAGGGACAAGCCCTTCTTGGTGATCGGCATCCCCATTCCCGGACACAACGCCTCCTACTACGAGGCCACGCCCCTGGATGAGATCGAAGACACCCTGGGCTCGCTCGGGCTCATTCTGGCCAGCGGCGGAGGCGGTGTCACACTGGCCTCAGCAGCCGTCGGCTTTTGGGCCAGCCGTCGACTCCTGCGCCCGTTGGTGGACATCGGCAAGGCCGCCCAGTCCATCGCCCGCGGCGACCTCAGCACCCGACTGGAACCCGGGGCCGCCCGAGAGCTAGTCACGCTCACCGACTCATTCAACGACATGGTGGGAGCGCTTCAGCACCGGATTGCCCAAGACGAGCGGTTCGCGTCTGAAGTGAGCCACGAACTGCGATCCCCCCTCATGACCCTCTCCGCTTCTGTGGAGGTGATGAACACTCGCCGGGCTGAGTTACCCGAGCGGGCCCGAACCGCGCTGGACCTTCTGACCGAGGACGTGAACCGCTTCGAGCATCTGGTGGAGGATCTGCTGGAGATCTCTCGCTTCGACGTCGGCACCGCCGAGCTGGATTTGGATGTGTTCAACTTGCTCGAGTTTGTGGAGAACGCGGTTTCGGCCACCAGCCCCGCCGCCATCCCCATTGCCTGCGATCCGGCGGTGGCCCGGATGCGGGTACGAGCCGATAAGCGCCGGTTGATGCAGGTCATCGACAACCTTTTGAGCAACGCTCAGAAGTACGCGGGAGGAGCGACCGGGATATTTCTCTACCACGATTCAATGGAGATCGGGCCAAAGGTGGTTGAAATCGCGGTGGAAGACGCCGGTCCCGGTGTGGCCGCAGATGAGAGAGAGCACATATTCGACCGATTTTCACGAGGTCGACAGGCGGTTGAGCGGGGCACCAC
>JAPPKI010000042.1 GCA_028820035.1 bacterium
CAGGAAAGTCCACAAACACGGCCACATCCTGGAGAGCGACTCTGCTACGAGCCGTCACCGCCTGCTGCCCCCACCCCGGCCCAGTCCCACAGTTCACCCGCCCCCACAGCAGATCCCACCCCGCCAACAAAAAGTCGCCGCCTGAATCCACACCCCCAACCCCCGCAAACCCCGCGGCCATAATTTGATGAAGCCAGTGCGGATATCGATGCCGAGGCTCGCTGGATTGACAGTCGGTCTGCTGCTCCTGGCCCTTTAGGAGGCACCATGAAGCCCGAGGACGAGTATTTGCTGAAACTCGGACTTGCTCACTACTGGTTCCAATATGTGGAGTGGGGCGCCATCTACGCGGTTCACTACGCAACCGGCAAGGATCTGAGCATCTTGTCGGGAGCGACCCCTGGCGAGGTCAGCAGAGACCTGACCGACGCTTGGAAAGACGACCCCGCTCTGAAGCCGCTGGCGGAGCGGTACAGCGCGCTGGTCACGGAGCGCAACCATCTCGCTCACTCACACCCGGCGACCGACAATCGGGACAGAATTTCCCGTCAGCGGCTCTATCGGCATGACATCAAGGCCAAGAACCGACCGGCAACGGTAATGTGGATTACATCGGAATGGCTGGACGAGTTCATCGCGATCGCTCGTACGCTGAACGGGGACATGCACGCGGCAGCACACAAGAGATAGACCTGCGGGCGCTCCGGTGCTACACGGCATTCACCAAGTCCGCGATACGATTCCGGAGCTTTTGTCGGCGAGTGTCGTAGTAGTTCGCGAAGTCCTTTATGGCTCTAGGAACATCGCCTAGCAGATGACGGTCGCAGTAAACCTGTCGGGCTTGGTCATCCGGGCAATGGGCGTCCAGCCAGTCCGCAGGTAACGTCGCTCGTTTCTCATTGTTGACCGACCGGTCCAGCAACTGGAGATTGGCCAGGCGGTCGCAGCCATCCCGGAATCCTTCGATCTGATCCTCTGGAACATCTGCATTCTTCAGACGGCTGGAAGTAAATCTGCTCTTTGGAAACACGTGGTCTATGTCAGAACCATCTCGTGATTGCAAATGAGGAAACAGCATAGTCAACAACGGAAACATACGCCGATCTCCCAATCTCATATCCGCTAGATCTTCAATTTCTTCCTCGGCAAAGTCAAGTGTCTTACCCCTTTGGGCCATCACTCGGCGAAGTTCTGAAGCAGGGAATGTCGATCCTCCGGAATTGCGGATCACCTCACGCAGTGCCGTCAGCAATGTATCCAATCCGCTGCCCCATATCCCTGATTCTTTGAGAATGGACCGGGTCAGCCAACCCCGAATGGCTCTACGGTCATCGAGAAAACGGTCACCGCTTTCAAAGTCTCTCGGCGCTCCTTTCAGGTAGAGGTAATACGCAATGGGGAGGAGCGAGTTTGTAGCCTGAATTGTTCGGCTGTCGAAACCAAAACTATCCACTAACTCTACGGTTTCCAACAAGGCCTGACATATATTTGGCCAGTTCTTCTCCAAGATGGTCATGTTGTCATGCGTGAAGTTCTCTACCTTGAATCCGACGCTGGCAATATCGGTGAGCATCAGCCCAGCCTTGAGGACAAAATCTGCGTTGAAGCGCAGTTCGGGTCTTACGCTGTTCATATCATCAACTAGCCCATGGACTTCACTCCTAGCGTCTAGGTTGTCCCACTGCGATACCGCGATACTCAAGAGCAAGTTAGAGTAGGAAAGGGTTGTCCCCCCACTATTACACCGAATGAATATGTTGAGGACTCGCTCAACATCCTGACTCTTTTCTTCGTAATAGGCAACGACAGGTTCGACGCACATGGCTTGATGAAGCCGATTGAGCGTACGAAAGGCCAAGCGCTGTTGTGCAGTGTCGAGGTCTACGTCAGAAATCCAATCCAGCATATCTGGGGCGGGGTTCTCAGTTTGGAAGCTCATAATGTCAGATACTCTGAACCACAAGTGATTATCCCTCAAGCCGATTCTATCCTCATTTACAAACTCGAAGACGTAACGACTACCTTCTTCGTCAGGGTCAGGAGGCGCCAACAGGTCAAGCGCCAGTACCCTCTTAGGAAAGGCATCCGAGCTACTCCAACGTTTGTAAGGAAGTTTGATAGCCATTGAACCTCTAAGACCGATGTTGAAAGCAGTCAACCGCTGTTGGCCATCTAGTACAGCCGTTAACGGCTTGTCGTAAATGGGACCGAGTTCAGGGCAATGCGGGCTATCCCTTTGATGATATTCTCGAACAAAGTCATACCAACGATATTTACTAGCATTCTGCGCTTCGACCCTCCAAAACATGAACTCGCCAAAAGGATAGCCCTGCATTACGCTATCAAAGAGATTGCAAATTTGCTCTGGCCGCCATACAAACTCCCTTTGGATTGCTGGCAACACGTAACCACGCGACGCGATGCTTTCCAACACTTCTCTTATTGTGCCGCCTTGCTGATGCATTTCCTCTCCTCAATTTGAGACGTGACTAGTGAAGTCTCTTGGCAACCGAACTTCACTCAGCGAATCAGATTAGTTATTCTTTGAGAATATACTGGAATACGGTGGGGGCGACGAGAACAACATCCAGACTGCCGCAGCCAACCCTTTCGAGAAGTTCGAATTCACCATTCGTCAAGAGACACCGATGCTGATGATCGACCGCATGGCCGACAACGACAAAATCGTCACGTGATACCTCGACGACCCCGACTTCCAAGAAATCGTGTTCGCCGGACAAGCCGAAGGCGTCCACGAAACGATCGCCGGCCAGCAAGAACAAATCGCCTGGCGGTCTGCCCTATCTGCTCCAATTAGCTACCACTCCAATCTCGCAGCATGAGCTGCATCACGGTGACGTCCAGCCAGCGGCCGAATTTGCGGCCTACTTCGCGCTCGACGCCGACCACTTCGAAGCCTGCGGAGCGGTGGACGGCCACCGATGCCTCGTTGCCCCCAGAGATACGGGCGATCACGGTGTGAAACCCGTGGCTCTGGGCCAAGGCGATCAACTCCAGCAACAGCGCCCGGCCGACGCCTTCGCCCCGGTGGTCGATATGCACATACACCGAGTTCTCCACGGTGGTGTTGTAGGCCGGTCGAGTGTGGAAGGGCGACAGGGAGGCATATCCGGTCACTGAGTCGTCGTCATCATCGGGCGTGGCCACCAGCACGGCGTGAACGCCGCTGCGATCCTGCAACCACGACTGCTGCGCCGCCAACGACCGGGGCTCGATGTCGAAGGTGCTCGTCCCGTTCAGCACTTCATAGTTGTAAATCTCACGGATGCCTTCGGCATCAGCCAGACGGGCTGCTCGAATGGCCACGGGCTGCACGGTACCGTCCGTCACCTCCCAATTCTGGCTTTCCCGGTGCTGGCACAGAGTGGCAATATTGGCGTCGCAAAGGGATAGAGTTCCCAGCCCGCCTCCTTAGCTCAGTCGGCAGAGCGTTTCCATGG
>JAPPKI010000374.1 GCA_028820035.1 bacterium
GAAGAAGCATGGCCTGATCCACCCGAGCCGAGGTCGGCGAATCCGCTGGATGAAATCGCAGACCTGGCTGACGTGAGAGGTCAGCACATGGCGCGCTTGGGCTTGGAAGTGGCCGCGGCAGGCGGACATCACCTGTTGATGATCGGCCCTCCGGGCGCAGGCAAGACGATGTTGGCCCGGCGGCTTCCCGGACTTCTGCCGCCGTTAGACGAGGCCACTGCCATCGAAGCCACCACGGTGCACTCGGCCGTCGGATTGAACCTGCCCTCCTCGGGACTGATACGGCGAGCTCCCTGGCAAGCGCCCCATCACTCTGCTTCGATGATCGCCTTGGTAGGGGGCGGGAGCAGGATGCTTCGCCCCGGTGCCATCAGCTGCGCCCATGGCGGCGTGCTGTTCTTGGACGAGATGGGAGAGTTCGGTCCCCAGGCTCTGGATGCGCTGCGCCAGCCCCTCGAAGAAGGGGTCATCCGAGTCAACCGCGCCGCAGCGGTGGCGTCGTTTCCCGCTCGATTCCTACTGGTGGGGGCGATGAACCCGTGCCCGTGCGGGGAACTGGGACAGCCCGGCATGTGCCGGTGTACGCCCCTGGCCCGATTGCGCTATGCCCGGCGGTTGAGCGGGCCGTTGCTGGACCGCTTCGATCTGAGAATCCATGTCGGTCGGCCGGAGGTCAGCGACCTGTTCGACGCGCCGCCAGGGGAATCTTCGGCCGAGGTGAGGGCCAGGGTGGACCGAGTCCGAGTGGTTGCGCGCGACCGCGGGGTGGCGTCCAACAGCGAATTGCCCGATGACGCCTTGGAAGAGTTCGCTCCGCTCGACCCAGAGGCCAAAAGCCTGTTCAGCCACGCCATCGCAGATGGCCGTCTCACCGCTCGAGGGTTCCAGCGGGTCCGGCGGGTCGCCCTAACTATGGCTGACTTGGCTGGGCAGGCACCCCCCCTCACTGGAGGCATCGTGGCGCAGGCGTTGTTCATGCGCACCGAACCGGTCACCGTGGCCCACGATCCCTGGAGTCTTGCCAATGCCCGGTGACCGAGCCTTGTCGAGCATTGGGTCGGTGACCCCTGGAGACTCGCCGATGCCCACCAGTGGGCACCTGGCCGCGGAGGACTTCGCCGCGGAGGACATTGCCGAAGGTGCCGGAGAGTTGCCGGTAGAGGCATGGCTTGTGGCCTTGGCCTCTCTGCCCGCAGTGGGACCGGCCCGACTACGGGCGCTGCTGTCTGAGGGAAGCCCGGCCGAGGTGTGGGCCCGACTGTTGGGATCGCCACCTCCTGAGCTGTTGCGGGTGGCCGGCAAGCGGGAACTGTACGAGCAGTGGCACCGCACCGCCGCTGGTCTCGATGTGGCCCAGTTGTGGGCACTACACCGAAAGCACGGCGTGGGAGTGGCTGCCTTGGGCACTCCCGGATATCCGTCTGCTTTGTCTCGTGACATAGACCCGCCCGCGGTCGTGTTTCACACTGGCGATCCCCAGGTGGTTGACGGTCCCCGCGTGGCCATCGTCGGCACTCGCCGATGTACCCGCTATGGCAGCGATGTGGCGTTTGAATTGGGCCGAGACTTGGCCTCAGCCGGTGTGGGCGTTGTCTCCGGTTTGGCCTTGGGCATCGATGCCGCCGCCCATGCCGGCGTTCTGGAGGCCAAAGCTGCTCGGCCCATCGCGGTGGTGGGAAACGGCCTCGACAGGGTATATCCCGAGCGCAACCGAGCCCTGTGGCGGGCGGTGGCCGAGCAGGGTGTGCTGTTGGGGGAGGCGCCGGTGGGAGCACCGCCCGAACGATGGCGGTTTCCGGCTCGCAATCGCATCATCGCCGCCCTCGCCGATGTGGTTGTGGTGGTGGAGTCCCATGCCTCTGGAGGAGCTATGCACACGGTGGCCGAAGCCGCAGCCCGGGATCGGACTGTCTTGGCCGTTCCCGGACCGGTTCGCAGTTCCGCATCAGGCGGATGTCTAGAGCTGTTGGCCGACGGCTGTGCTCCTTGCCGCGACGCCGACGATGTTCTGCTGGCCTTGGGTTTGTCCGGTGCGGAGACATCCCGCTTGGACTCCCGCCCCGAACCCGGTCCCATCGGCCGGCAGGTGCTGGAAGCGCTGGGCTGGCAGCCTGCGGATGCCGAGCAGATCAAGAGCCGGACCGCTTTGCCCATGGTGCAAGTGGCCGGAGCGGTGGAGGAGTTGCGGGCGGCAGGTTGGATAGCAGTCTCAGGACGTTGGATTGAGCGGGTGGGCATTCCTCGGTGAGATGGCAAAGAACCCGTAGTCTTGAGAGTTGATGGGGTGGGATCTGGACGCCTTTGCCGCGTCGACCGCTTCGGTCAACGAAGACACCGCGGCGATGTACCGCCGTGAAGTCGCCGCGTTCTCCAATTGGCTAGCAAACACCGAAGTCAGCTTTAGCACGGCTGCTGGGGGGGAAACAGGTCCTGAAAGTGTCGACCTCCGCATGGTCCGCAGGTATCTGGCCTATCTGAGCACGGAGGGCTACGCCCGGAAAACGGTGGCCCGAAAAGCCAGTGCCCTACGCCGCTATTTCCGCTGGGCGGAACGCACTGGCCGGGTGGCCGCCGACCCCACGATCGGTGCGATGACACCATCTCAAGAGCGATATCTACCGCGGGTGCTGCGCTCTGAGGAATTGGGTGCCTTGTTGGACAAGCCACGAGCAGCATTGGCCGACGACAGCAGCGCTCGGCGCCAACGCGACGTCGCGGTCTTGGAACTGCTCTATGGCAGCGGCCTCCGGGTCAGCGAGGTGTGCGCTATCCGAGTTGGCGACGTTGATTTGGATCGTCAGCGCCTCACCGTGAACGGCAAGGGATCTAAGCAGCGGGTTGTGCCGCTGAGCGAGCCGGCGGCCCTCGCTCTGGAGGAGTGGCTGGCTAATGGTCGGAGGAAAATGGCTGATCCCTCCACAGCCGGTGATGCCGTGTTCGTGAACCTGTCTGGGCGACCGCTGAACACCCAAGGGGTGCGCCGGCTGGTCAATCGGGCAGCCAGCACGCAGACCAACCCTCATGCTCTACGCCACACCTTCGCCACCCACCTCCTTGACGGGGGGGCCGACCTCCGGCAAGTGCAGGAACTATTGGGCCACTCCGATCTGGGATCTACTCAGATCTACACCCATGTCAGCCGGGACCGGCTCCGCAGGGTAGTGGAGGACAGCCACCCGAGAGCCTGACTGCCGCTGTTTGCCGATAGCCTGAGCTCGCCTCCCCCCGACTTCAGAAGATCGAGGGGATGTCATGGTGCTGGGAATGCGCATTGGCGGGTTGGCGGCTGCCGCGGTATCGGCCTGGCTGACGCTGCAACCCGGCCAACCAGTCGTTCAGAGCCCACCGCACGTTGCTCAGGAGTCTGTCGTTCAGAGCCCACCGCACGTTGCTCAGGAGTCTGTTGTTCAGAGCCCACCGCACGTTGCTCAGGAGTCTGTTGTTCAGAGCCCACCGCACG
>JAPPKI010000415.1 GCA_028820035.1 bacterium
AGGAGCTGCTCCGCCAACAGCTCAGCGGCATCCCCGCCGACGAAGTGGCCCGCATTTGCTGGGCCAACGCCAGCGACCTCTTCCGCCACCCCGTCCCCGACTCGGTTATCAACGACCCCAACAGCTACTAATTGTTGTGTCAAGTTGATGAATTCCCTCCGACGTATGCGACTCCACGGAGCGACTGCCCTGCTAGGCGCCGCCTCCCTCATCGTGCTTGCCGCCTGCGGGGGAAGCTCATCACCGGCTGCTCCAGGAGGCTCATCGCCAGCCGCAGAGGAATTCGAAATCGAAAGAAGCACCACCTGGCAGGAAGTGTTCAACACCTTTTCAGCCTCGGAGCAAGAATGCATCCGCAGCGAGCTCGATAGCAGCCAGTTCGAATCAGCGATGGATCAGACAGTCTTGGGATATACAAGCTCGGAAGAGTGGGATGCCGCGACGCTTGGGTGTCTTGACGTTGAAACTGCCCGCGGTCTGCTTCTCTCAACGACGATTGCAACATTCGAAGCAGAAGCATCCCAAGGTGAACTAGGTGTGGGGTTTGAATTGGAGCTTGGCGATGAAGAGAAGTCGTGCCTGCAAGACTGGGTAAGCGACATCGACCCCGCCGCCCTCGCCGCCGACGAAGACGACGCCGCGGCATTCGCGGCCAGTTTTGGCATGATTGCCTGCGTACCCGACCTGCTCATCGGCTTCGCGATTCAAGAGCTCGAGGCTCAGGGACTAGATGTGGCACCCGACGAACTGGGCGACGATGAAAGATTGTGCTTGCAAAACTGGGCCCGCGACATCGACTCCGCTGTCTTCGCTGATGACGACGGCCTCGCTTTTCTCGAAGTCAGCTTCGGTATGTTCGCCTGCCTGCCCGACCTGCTCATCGCCTTTGCGGCTCAGGGGTTGGGTGTGGAGCTCGACGAGTTAAGCGATGAAGAGAGGGCGTGCCTGCGAGACTGGGCCCGCGACATCGACTCCGCTGCACTGCTGGCAAATGCGGATGACCCCGCAGCCGTCGAGGCCGGCCTCGGCATGTTTTAATGCGTACCCTATCTCTTGGTCTCGGGCCTCGCCCAATATTTTAATGACCAGGGCGGCGAGACCACTAGTGCGGGTCCCGACGATCACGCCGACTGGGCTGAGGACGCCACGTTCGTCACAGTTGATGAGCCCATCGGGGGCGAGATTGAGCACATTTGGGACATAGATTTCTTTGCGTTCGAGGGCGAGTCAGGCGTGACCTATCAGATTGACGTAGAGCCGGTAACGATGTCAGATCCATACATGACTCTGTATGACGACTTCGAAGAGCTGGAATACAGCGACGACTACGACGGCCTAGCCCCCCGTATCTACTGGGAGGCGCCGAGCTCGGGCACCTACTTTGTCGCCGTCGAAGGATTCGACCTAGGCACCTACACTCTCACGATTGCTTCCCAGTAGGGAAGTATCTCCCTGGTGAGCATCGCTGCTAGTCCCGAGATTGCCGCTGCCTATGTGACGGCGGGGTGGTGGGGGCGCGACACCCCTACCGACCTAATCCGCCGCAACGCGGTCGAACGGCCCGACGATGTTGCCTACATCACATGGAGACGCGGGGCTGAGGAGGACTCCTCAGGGAACATCGACCGGACCACTTGGGCGGGCTATGACCGGTTGTCGGATCGGGTGGCGGCGGCGCTGTTGGCCGCGGAGCTGGATCGGGGCGACCGGGCAGCGGTGATCTTGCCCGACAGTGCTGCGGTCCACGCTGCGTTCACTGGGGCCGACAAGGCCGGTGTGGTGGTCATGGGAATCGGACACCGAGCCGGGCCGGCAGAGATTGCCCATCTGGTGGAGAAATCCGGGGCCCGCGCTGTTATCACAGGAGCCACCACCCAGGGTCGCCCAGCCGCGGATGTGGTGGCCGAGCTACGGCGAAGCCTGCCCGCCCTCGCCCACCACATCACCATCGACAGCCTCGGCCAGGATGCGGCCCTGTTTCTGAATGGCGAGCCCGCCCCTGCGCCAGAGTCGGCGCTCGAGTTTGGCGAGACCGTTGAAGCCCGCCGTCTCGGGGCCTCCGAGCTGTGCCTGCTGAACTCCACATCGGGGACCACCGGGCTGCCCAAGTGCGTGATGCAGACCCACAATCGCTGGTTCTACTTCCACCAGAAGGCGGTGCAGTACAGCGGGCTGGGGACCGACGAGGTGTTCTGCGTGCCGGTGCCCGCTCCGTTCGGCTTCGGGCTGTGGACCGCCCACTACACCCCCACCATTTTGGGCGCTCCCACGGTGGTGATGGCCGACTTCGACGCCGCGGCACTGTTGCGGCTCATCGAGGCCGAGCGGGTGACCGTGCTGTGCGCGGTCACCACCCAATTCATCATGATGCTCAACTCCCCCGCCTTCGACGACCACGATCTGTCGTCGCTGCGGCTGATGTTCACCGGGGGCGAGGCCATCCCCTATCAGCGGGCCGCAGAATTCGAGGACCGCACCGGCTGCACCGTGTTGAACTTCTACGGCTCCAACGAGACCGGGATGCTGAGCGGGACCCGACTGAGCGATCCACGATCAGCCCGGCTGCGCACTGGGGGCAAGTGCGAGCCCGAAATGGACTGCGCGTTGTACGACCCCGACGACGGGCAGCGGCTGCCCGAACTACGGGGCCGGGGGCAACCCGCCTGCCGGGGACCGGCCACCGCCTTGGGCTACTACGACGACGCCAAGGCCAACAGCGAGCTGATGACAAACGACGGCCGGATGCTGATGGGCGACATCGTGGAGATCGACGACGACGGTTACCTCCGAGTGGTAGGACGCACATCGGACTTCATCATCCGGGGCGGCAAGAACATCAGCGCCCCCGCGGTGGAAGACGAGGTGATGACCCACCCGGCGGTGGCCATGGTGGCCGCGGTGGCCGCCCCCGATCCGGTGTTCGGCGAGCGGGTGGCCGCCTACGTGGAGCTGGTTCCCGGCACCAGCCTGGATCTGGACGGGCTGCGGGAGCATATGGCCGAGCGAGGTGTGTCTCGGGAGTCGTGGCCCGAGCACCTGTTTGTGGTCGACGCCCTGCCCCGGTCATCGGGAGGCAAGGTGGCCAAGGGTCAGCTCAAGAAAGATGCCGCCGACCGGCTAGTCGCGGAGGCCGGCAGCTAGGACACACCACTAGCGCTGGGTCATGACGATCGCCAGCCAGCGGCCGCTGAGGGGAAAGGCGGCTAGTTGGGCCATGGCATCGACCAAGAACTCCACGGCCACTTTGGGATCTTGGCCCTCGGGCAGTTCGTAGACCAAGCCTCGCTTGATGTGGTCTTGGCGCCGGTTCCAACCCTCGGGCTCGGTCACCCCCCGTTCCTCCAGGAGCTTCGAGGCGTATCGGCCGCCGGCGTGCTGGAGTCCCACCGAAGCGGGCTGCCACTTGTCCCGGTGGTGATGACCCGGCACCCAGGTGCCCAGCGGAATGGCC
>JAPPKI010000146.1 GCA_028820035.1 bacterium
AAGCTACTCGGGCGTTGAATGGTCGAGAGCTTGGGAAGCTACTCGGGCGTTGAATGGTCGAGAGCTTGGGAAGCTACTCGGGCGTTGAATTGGGAGGCTCCTCGGACCTCCATTCAAGAGCATAAGGGGTGCGGTTTGGGGAGGGTGCTTGAATAGCGCCTAGTGGTGGGTAACGCTTGTGGAATGGCTCTCACGAGAAGAGATCGGGCGATCTTGGATTTTGAGCGCACCTGGTGGAAGGAGACCGGGTCGAAGGAGGCTGCGATTCGCGAGCGCTTCGAGCTTTCCACAACCCGGTACTACCAGCTGCTGAACGAACTATTGGAAGAGGCAGATGCAATGGCGTACGACCCCATGGTCGTACGGCGTCTGCGGCGATTGCGCGATCGCCGCAGACGGTCGAAGTTCGGCCAGCCCTCGGTTGGCCGCCAACCGTCGCCGTAACAGTCCGGAGCCAGAGGCACTATGGAGTCGAACCGAGCCCCCAACAATCAGATGGCCCTCAAGGGGGTTGTGTTGGTTCTTGCCCTGATTGCCGCAGGCGCCTTCGTGCTGGCCCGCGGCCTCGATGACGAAGACGACTCCGAGCCGGCAGCGGCCCAGCCGACGCCTGCGGCGACGATGGAGGCAGAGGAGATTCCAGAACCGGCCGAGACCCCGTCGGGGGATGGCGAAGCGGCCCCCACCCCGGCTCCCGTCCCCGAGGAGACCGAGGAGGCGACCGCCCCGCCCGCTGATGAGCCCCAGGAGACTGCTCCCGCACAGGAGGAGGAACTGGAGTGCCGCGATCCGTCCACCATCGGCGTTCTGGTGGCCAACGGCACCGACGTCAGAGGGGCAGCCGGTCGGCTCTCGGGTGAGTTGAACACCGCCAACTATGTAACGCTGGCCCCCTTGAACGCCACTCCCCAGGTGAATTCGGCCTTCTACTATCGAGCTGGCTATGAGGTAGACGCCCAGTGCATCGCCAGGCTGCTGGGCGAAAGCGAGAAGCCGCTCTTCCCGATGCCCGATCCTCCTCCAGGGGGCATCACCATCGATTCTTTGGGCAACGCCTACGTCCTGATTCTGATCGGACCCGACAGCCTCGCCCAGCGCCCCGGCTAGCAGGCCGAATGCACATCGTTGCCGCCCCCGACAAATTCCGGGGGACGGCCACTGCCGCCCAAGTTGCCCGGGCAATCGTCCTGGCTGCCGAGCAGTCGGGGGCCACTGCCGATGCTGCCCCGATGGCCGACGGAGGCGAGGGCACGCTGGAGGTTGTGGGTGGGGCCAACCGGACCACCACCGTGACGGGCCCCTTGGGCGATTCGGTGGAGGCCTCGTGGCGCCTCCACCGCCATACCGCGGTGATCGAGATGGCCCAAGCGTCTGGGCTGGCCTTGGTGGGCGGGGCCGAGGGGAACGATCCCTTGGGAGCTACCACCTATGGAACCGGGGAGCTCATAGAGGCTGCGTTGGAGCGCGGCGCCCGGCGGGTGCTGGTGGGCGTGGGGGGTTCGGCCACCACAGATGGAGGCTTGGGCGCGCTGCGAGCGCTGTACCCGACGCAACGGCTGAAGGGAGTGGATCTAGCCGTGGCATGTGACGTGAGAACCCGCTTCACCGATGCCGCGGAGCTGTTCGGGCCCCAGAAGGGGGCCAGTGCATCTCAGGTGGAGCTGCTGCGCCGACGCCTAGAGCGGCTCAGCCAGGTATATGCAGAGACTTACAACGTCGAAGTGGGCGGATTGGAAGGCTCGGGGGCGGCGGGCGGTTTGGCCGGAGGCTTGGCGTGCGTGGGAGCCGAGCTGTGCAACGGCTTTGAGCTGTTGGCCGAAGAGGTGGACCTCTACGACCGCATCGAACAGGCTGATCTGGTGGTCACCGGCGAGGGCGCCCTAGACGCCACGTCTCTTCAGGGGAAAGTGGTGGGCGGGGTGGGCGAGATGGCGGCGGCTGCGGGGGTGCCGGTGCTGACCATCGTCGGACGGGTAGACGGGGAAGCCGCCCCGGCCTGTGGAGAGCTCGTCAGCCTCAGCGAGCGGTTCGGGGCCGAGGAGGCCATGGCCGACACGATCGGGTTGGTGGGCAGGGTGGTTCTGGAGCACTTGAGTCCGTAGCCGGGCAGGGTGGTTCTGGAGCACTTGAGCCCGTAGCCGGGCAGGGCGGTCAGTGCGCCTGGCGGAAGTAGCCGGTGACCTCCACGAGGGGAGGGCGCTCCTGCATGGTGATCTCAGTATCGCCAAATCCAGGGCGACGCAGCGTGATTGCAGTATTCACCAAAGTGCGGTCAGCCCGGTGCAGGGCCACCTGCATGACTTCGGTGGCTTGGGACGACAGCTCGTGCAGGGGCCGATTGCGGTGGACGCGGGTGCCCAGATCAACCTGGGCGAGGGCGTTGTAGCCCGCCAACCGGCAAACGTCGATGAGCAGCCCCATCTCCACCCCATACCCTTGGACGAACGGCACCCGCTCCAGGATCTCCCTCCTCCCGGCATACTCCCCGGCCAGAGGCTGGATGATGTCGCCGAGTTCCGGGAACAGCAGTGCGATGAGCGGCCGGGCCACCAGCTCGGTGGTGCGGCCCCCACCCCGCTGGTCGGCCCCCACCGGGCGGTGGTAGAAGCCTTTGCAGTATCCGATGGTGTTGTCGATGAGCAATGGCCCCAGCAGGCCAGTAATGAAATGGGAGCCGAAGTTGGCCACGTCGCTGTCGCACCACACCACGATGTCGCCAGTGGATATGTAGAGGGACTTCCACAGCGTCTCGCCCTTGCCGGG
The DNA here is from genome assembly GCA_028820035.1 of bacterium. GTDB lineage: Bacteria > Actinomycetota > Acidimicrobiia > Acidimicrobiales > Bin134 > Poriferisocius. The sequence goes on from JAPPKI010000146.1 coordinate 2,764, forward strand.
CTGGTTGCCCAAGTGGTCGAGCACGTCAGAGCACGCCACCACCGTGGCCCCAGCGTCCTTGGCCACCGCGGCGGTGCGGTCGGTGGAGTGGTCGTCCATCACGATCACCTCGTCCACCAAGCCCAGCTTGTCCATGAGCTCGTTGCGGACCACTTCCACGATGGCTCCCACCGTGGCCTCCTCGTTGCGGGCGGGCAGACAGACCGACACTGTCGTCGACCCCTTCTGCTCGACGAGGTCGGCAGCCGTGAACTCCCCCGCGGCGAATCTCCGCCGCCCGGTCACACTGACTCCCGATTCACGAGTCGTTTCCTGGGCTGCATCCGAATAGCATCATGGCTCATGAGCGTGACCGTCCGGATACCGACCACCCTCCGTCCCCTGGCCGGAGGGGCCAGCGAGGTCACCGTAGAGGGTGGGACCGTCCGCGACGTGATCGCATCGCTGGACACCACCCACCCCGGTTTCATGGACCGCCTCATTGACGAGGAGGGTGGCTTGCACCGATACGTCAACGTTTTCGTAGACGATGACGACGTGCGTTTCGCCGATGGTCTGGCCACCTCCGTGCCGGACGGCCAGACGGTTGCCATCGTGCCCGCGGTGGCTGGAGGCTGATTTCTCGCTACTCAGAGTTTGGCGTTTCGCGCCCCCCTCGGTAACCTTTAGCAGTCTCATACCGAG
>JAPPKI010000173.1 GCA_028820035.1 bacterium
GAGTACTACTACGGGTCGAACCCCTTGCGGGTTTCCTGGCGGTTGGTGCAGGGAGACCTGACTCGACGACTCGACGGCGAGTACTGCTTCAACCCGGTACCCGGCGAGCCGGATCGCACCGAGGTCACCTATCACCTCGCAGTCCAGATGGTGATGCCCCTGCCCGGTTTCGTGAAGCGACGGGCCGAGGCCCGAATCATGCAGACTGCGTTGGAGAACCTGGCGAGTCGGGCCGAGTCAGGTGTCGAGAATCCCAGCTAGATAAACCCATTTGAATCCGCTGTCTAGAAAGTAGATTGGATCTGTGGAGTTCCGCCGGATCAACAACCTGCCCCCGTACGTCTTCACCATCATCAACGATCTGAAAGTCGAAGGCCGCCGAGCGGGACACGACATCATCGACCTCGGCTTTGGCAACCCCGACCTCCCGTCGCCGGACATCGCGGTGGAGAAGCTGGCGGAAGCGGCGGGCAATGCTCGAAATCACCGCTACTCGGCCAGCCGGGGCATCCCCAAGCTGCGCGAGGCCATTGCCGGCTATTACGCCCGACGGTTCGGGGTGTATCTCGACCCCGAAACTGAGGTGATCAACACCATCGGGGCCAAGGAGGGGTTCTCCCACCTCATGTGGACCCTGCTCCAACCCGGCGACGCCGCCCTGGTCCCGTCCCCCTCCTATCCGATCCACCTGTATGCCCCGCTGTTTGCCGGCGCGGAGGTGCGGGAGATCCCGTTGAGCACGGGAACCGATTTCTTCGGAACGATGCAGGAGCGCTGGCGCTACTCCTGGCCCAAGCCCCGCATCATCGTGCTGTCGTTCCCCCACAACCCCACCACCGCCTGCGTGGACTTGGAGTTCATGGCCGGCGTGGTGGATTTCGCCAAAGAGCACGATGTGCTGCTGGTTCACGACTTCGCCTACGCCGATCTGGGCTACGACGGCTACCTGCCCCCGTCCATCATGCAGGTGGAAGGGGCCAAAGATGTGGCGGTGGAGCTGTATTCCATGACCAAGTCGTTCTCCATGGCCGGCTGGCGGGTGGCGTTCATGGTGGGCAATCCCCAGGTTGTGGCCGCACTGGCCAAGCTCAAGTCCTATCTCGACTACGGCACGTTCCAACCCATTCAGATCGCGGCCACGGTGACCTTGAACGAGGCCCCAGGCCACCCCAAAGAAGTGTGCGACATCTACCAGAGCCGCCGAGATGCCCTGTGTTCGGGGCTGAACCGCATGGGCTGGGAAGTGGAGCCGCCCAAGGGGACCATGTTCGTGTGGGCCAAGATCCCCGAGCCCTACCTGGAAATGGGATCGGTGGAGTTCGCCTCCTGGCTGGTTCGAGACGCCCGGGTGGCGGTGTCGCCCGGTGTGGGTTTCGGTCCCGGCGGGGAGGGCCACGTGAGGTTCGCCCTCATCGAGAACGAGCAGCGCACCGCTCAGGCCATCCGCCAACTCCGCCAAACACTGGCCAAGCTGGGCTAGCGGGGTTTTGTCAGTGCGAACCCTGGCCAAGCAGGGCTAGTCACCTATGAGAGTCGGTGTATTGACCGGGGGCGGCGACTGCCCAGGGTTGAACGCCGTTATCAGAGCGATCGTGCGCAAGGCCGAGCGCCACTACGGCGACACCGTGGTCGGCTTCCTGGACGGCTGGCGGGGCGTGTTGGAAGGGGAGTTCATCGAGCTCGACGTGGAGCGCATGCGGGGCACCCTGCCCCGGGGAGGCACCGTTTTGGGGACATCCCGGTTTTCTCCCCGCATGTACGAGGATGGAATGGAGCGGGTGCGCTCGACCCTGGAGAACACCGGTACCGAGGCCTTGATCGTCATCGGAGGGGAAGGCACCCTGTCGGCGGGGGTCGGTGTGGGCGAAGCCGGCGCGGCAAACGTGGTGGGCGTGCCCAAGACAATCGACAATGACATCGGCCTTACCGAACTCACCTTCGGTTTCGACACCGCAGTGGAAGTGGCCACCGCGGCAATCGACCGGCTGCATACCACCGCTGAGTCGCACGACCGGGTGATGGTGGTAGAGGTGATGGGTCGCCATGTTGGGCACATCGCCACTTGGGCGGGCATTGCCGGCGGGGCCACCCTCACCCTGGTCCCTGAAGAACCCTTTGACATCAACGCGGTGGCCGAGTCCATTGTCAGGCGCCATGAGAGAGGCCGGTGGGCGTCCATTGTGGTGGTGGCAGAGGGAGCCCGGCCCAAAGAGGGCACGCTGGAGCTTCCCGAGCCCGAAGTCGATCAGTACGGCCACGTCCGGCTGGGGGGCATAGGCCAAGTGGTGGCAACCGAGATTGAAGCCCGTACCGGCTTTGACACCCGGGTGACGGTATTGGGCCACATCCAGCGGGGTGGAACCCCGAGTGCCCTCGACCGGGTGCTGTGCTCGTGGTACGGCATCGCGGCGATCGATGCCGTCCATGACGGCGATTGGGGGTCGATGGTGGCCTTTCAGGGCGGGGAGATGGTTCGAGTGCGGTTGGCCGACGCAGTGGCTGAGTTGAAGCCGGTCAGCCCTGCTCTCTACGACGTGGCCCGGGCCTTCTTCGCTTAGTGGGAAGCTGCCGCGGCGATCGCGGTTTCAAGAGAAATCGAGCGTGAAGTCGGGCGGCAGAGTCGGTTCGGGGTCGGGAGTTGGGCTGGGTGGGACGGTCGGCGTCGGCGTCTCCGGGGGCGGGGTCGGTTCGGGTATCTCAGTGGGGGTTGGTGTTGCGCTCACTGTGGGCACGGGAGTGGGGGTGACCTCGGGCTGGTAGTCGGGATCAACCGAGTGGAAGTCATCACGGGTCACGGGGACGTCGCTCTCCCCGCTGTCGGTGGGCAGAGGCACGGGGTTGTCGTTCAGCAGCAGTGAGAAGCGGGTGGCCCCCGTATTCTCCGTTGCGGTGAACACGAGCTGGGCCACCGCGAGCTGGCGGTTCTCACCCTCCAAGCGCTCCTCGAACACCTCTGACTCCAGTGCCACGGTTACTAGGTCACCGGCTGGGTTGACGTCGATCGATACCACCTCGACATCGGCGGGCAGGGCAGTGGACAGTGCCTGCTCAGATTCGGCTTCGTTGGGGGCGGAGAACAGGGCCTCCAAGACGGTGGTTGGCGGAGCTGGACTGGCCACGTCGCGGGCCACAGGTGACAGCAGGTTGTTCTCATCGATCAGGTAGATGAGCACCTCTTGGGTGATCAACGGCGTCGGCTCCGGCGATGCAGTGGGTGCCACCAGATCGTCGGGCAGCCGGGAATAGTCCACGGTTCGGGGACGGCCGTCTTCAGGCACTGAGCAGCCCGCGGCCAACAACAGCGTGGCGATCAGGCCTACTGCCAGACATCGAAGTGCAGTCGAGTGGTTCATGACACCGCGATGGGGAGGTGGACGACGAATCTGATTCCGGGAAGCCCATCGGATCGGTCTTCGCACCAGACGCGGCCCTGGTGCAGGCCAACG
>JAPPKI010000472.1:0-292 GCA_028820035.1 bacterium
AGGGCCAGGTGGGGTGGATGCCCTATGTGATCGAGCGCATGGACAAGCTGTGGGAAGAGCGGATCAACGACGATGACGGCGATTTCGGTGTGAACCTGCCCAACCCGCCGTCCTCCTACATCGCTGGCCACGTGTGGGGCTGCATGTTCGACGACGAGGTGGGGCTGCGGAACCGCGACCTGATCGGCATGGACCAGATCACCTTTGAGGTGGACTACCCCCATGCCGACTCCACGTTCCCCCACACCAAAGAAATCGCCACCAGGATCGTGACCCAGGCCGGACTCAATGA
>JAPPKI010000472.1:302-3439 GCA_028820035.1 bacterium
AATGATGAGGAGGCCTACAAGCTCCTCCGGGGCAATGCCATCGAGCTGTACAGCCTGGAGAAGTACGGCATCGCCGAGTAGTAGAGCCAGCCGATTGGAGTAGCGAGTATTTCGGCAAAGGGGGGATTGCCATGGCACTGGCCGAACTGGAACCGCTGAACGTTGACGAGGAGTATCGCCTGCTCATCGGAGGCGACTGGGTGACCCCGGAGGCGGGCACCTACGAGATCGTCGACCCCAACACCACACAGGTGATCGGACACGCCCCCGAGGCGTCGATCTCCCAGGTGAACGACGCCGCCGCAGCGGCCAAGGCCGCGCTGCCCGGCTGGCGGGACACTCCGATGGCCGAGCGGTGCGCTCTGCTGGGCCGGGCTGCTGACCTGATCGACGAGCGGATCGGCGGCCTGACTGGGCTGCTTCAAGGGGAGACCGGGGCCACCATCAACATCACCGAGGCGGTTCAGCTTCCCGCGTGCGGCGACCGGTTCCGCCAGTACGAGACTCCGGTGAACCTGGACGAGTCAATGGCGCCGTACCCAGTGGAGGCCAACCCGCTGGGGCCGGGCGGCTTGGCCGGAGCCCATGTCATTCGCCAGCCGGTGGGAGTGGTGGCCTGCATCACCTCGTACAACTTTCCGCTTGTCAACGTGTCGGGCAAGGTCGCCCCTGCGCTGGCTATGGGCAACACCGTGGTGATTAAGCCGGCGCCTCAGGATCCTCTGGCCATGATCAAGGTGGTGGAGATCATCGAGGAGGCCGGGTTTCCCCCAGGAGTCGTCAATATCGTGACTGGTTCAGGGGCTGCCGCCGGAGCCGCGCTGGTGGGATCGCCCGACGTGAACATGGTGAGCTTCACCGGTTCATCCGCAGTGGGGGTCAAGATCATGGAGGCTGGAGCACCCACCATGAAGCGCCTGCTCATGGAGCTGGGCGGCAAGGGGGCCTGCGTGCTCACCGACGACTGCAACGTGGACTCCGCGGTGGGGGCGATCGCCTCGGTGTGGGGGCTCCACAGCGGGCAGATCTGCACCGCGCCCACCCGGGTGATCGTCCACCGCTCCCGCTATGACGAGCTGGTAGACAAACTGACCGCAGTGGCCGGAATTCTGAAGGTGGGCGACGCCCTTGATCGGGAGACGATCGTCGGCCCGGTGATAACCGAGCTTCACCGCAACCGGGTGGAGCATTTCATCGCTAGCGGTGTGGCCGACGGAGCCACCATGTTGTGCGGCGGGGAGCGCCCGGACTTGCCCGGCTACTTCGTGGCCCCAACCTTGTTGGCGGATTGCGAGCCGGACATGCGGGTGGTGACCGAGGAGATCTTCGGGCCGGTGGTGGCGGTAATGGCCCACGACGGCGACGACCACGCGGTGGAGCTGGCCAACAACAGCAACTACGGCCTATTCAGCTACGTGTTCGCCGACAGCCCCGGCCGGGCCTTCGAGATCGGCCAGCGCATCCAATCGGGCAACGTCGGCATCAACTCTCTAGCCCCCCACGTCAACGCCCCCTTCGGCGGCTTCAAAATGAGCGGCATCGGCCGCGACCGAGGCATCTTCGGCCTCCACGCCTACAGCGAACTCCAAGCCCTCAGCTGGGTCTCGTCGTAGCCCACAGCGATTCGAAGGATCGGAGCTTGAGCTGCCCTAAATGGGGCGGTGGCCGCCGGGGTAGGGGGTGGTGGCGTCGAGGGTCATGACGGTGAGGTCCAGTTCGTCGAGCAGAGAGAGGCTGGACAAGATCTCGCCGCAGCGGTCGATAGGGCAGTCGCAGAGGGCCACGGCCGCCTCCACCATGGCCTCCATCGACTCGATCTGGTCGGGGCGGAGGATGTCCCCGACCAATTCGTCGGCCCCCTCGGACAACACCGCAGCTTGGGGCTCGATGGTGTTGATGCGGATGTTGCGGGGGTGCAGCTCAACGGCCAGTGCGCTGGTCATGCGGTTCAGGGCTGCTTTGGTGGTGCCGTAGAACCCGAGGACGCCCTTCACTCCGTCGGATGGGAACGGCGGTCCGACGGCTGGTTTGGCGGTGGCGCTGGAGAGGTTGACGATCCAGCCTTCTCCGGCGGCTTCCATATCAGGAAGCACTGCGTTGATGAGGTCGTGGGGAGCCAGGAGGTTGATCTCCAGCATGAGGCGGCGCCGCTTCAGGGGGTAGCCAACCATGGGCTGGTAGATGGCCGCGGCGGCGTTGTTGACCAAGATGTCGATGGGGCCAAGCGCCTCCCGGGTTTGGGGGACGATGGCCGCTCGGCTGTCGGCGTCGGCCAGGTCGGCCTGGATGGCAATGTGGGTGCCGGGATAGGCATTGAGCTCGGCCAAGGTCTCGTTGAGCGACCCGGGCAGGGTGGGATGGGAGTCCAGCGTTCGGGCGGTGATAGCCACATTGGCCCCTTCGGCAGCCAGTCGCTTGGCTATGCCCTTGCCGATGCCCCGGCTGGCCCCAGTGACGATGGCGTTTTTGCCCTCGAATCGATTCATGGCCAGCATCCTAAGTTCACAGGCCTTCACGCCTCGCAGTGAGGCGCTTTCAACTGCTCTGACTCTGACCACCGGTACTAGGGTCGCCACTCATGTTGAGTGAAGGCACAAAGGCTCCGGAATTCACCGCTCCCGACCAAGACGGGAACGATCTGTCGCTGGCTGATCTGCGGGGTAACTGGGTGGCGTTTTGGTGGTATCCAAAGGCGTCAACCAAGGGTTGAACAATCCAGGGACAGGGATTCCGTGATCGAATCTCCGAGTTTCAGGCCCTGAACGCCGTCGTGGTGGGGGCGTCGTTCGACTCCGTGGAAGACCAGAAGGGTTTTGTGGATGGGGAGAGCTTTCCGTTCTCGCTGATCTCCGATCCCGACCGGACCGTGGGGCGGGCCTACGACGCCGAGCGGGCTGAGGGCGAGCCTTACTTCGAATATGGGCTGCCCCGGCGGATCAGCTATCTGATCTCACCCGACGGCATGGTGGCCAAGGCCTACGACCTTGAAGGCCAAGACTTGGCTGAGCACGCCGCCGTGATAATCGCCGACATCAAAGCGCTGATCTAGGGGCTTTACGCCAAGGGCTCCGAGGGGCCAGCTAGAACTCGATGACCCAGCGGCCGCGGGTGCCGCCGGCCTCCAGGCGGGCGTGGGC
>JAPPKI010000194.1 GCA_028820035.1 bacterium
GTACTCGGTGAAGTTGCGGCCCCACTTGCCCCACGGGTGCATGCCCACCCCGAGAATGGCGATCTCGTCCATCTTCTGGTTCACCCGCTTCCCTTCTGACCAACCTCGTCCATCACCCTTCTCCGTTCTCGCTCATCCCCACTGGCGCCCACTTCCACACCAAGTAGTCATGCTCGTCGTCGGAATAGAGCACACCAAGGGCCAATTCCATCTCCATTCCCACCGACAGATCGTCCACTGAGACACCGGGCACCACTTGGCCCAGCACCACCAAGCTCTCCTCGGCCAGCCGCACCGCGGCAACGACGTAGGGTTCGAACTCGTCGTCGGGAATCACATAGGGCGCGGGCGGGGCGTACTCACCGGTGGTGAACGACCACAGCCGCCCAGTGCGGCTCAGCAGCACTTCGTCGATCTCGTCGCCCAGACAAGCCGGATCCGAGCCCGCCAACGATTTAGGAAAGAAGTAAGAGCCCCGGCTACGAGCCCTTCCCCCGATCAACCGAGGCTCATCAGCATCCAGCGTAAACAGCCCCTCCACCGCGGCCACTTGGCGCCTCGTCATGGCCGAAGCTTAGGCACGAACTGCACTCGGCCCGCCAACACCACTGGCAACCACCGCTGGCAACCAAGGCCACCATGTCTGCCATTGCTGCCTTCCTTCTGTAGCTGTCGCTGCGAGGGCATAAGGTAGGCCACCGCGCAACGGCTACTGAAAGGACAGCAATGGCCATCTCCTCTTGGGATGAGTTCCCGGTTCACCAGTCCCCTGACTGGATCCGCAACGCCGCCACTTCCGACCGGAACTTCTACGACCGCAACTACTTCTGCATGCACGGCTCCAGCGACGAGCTTTTCGCCATCTTCGGCATGGGCCAGTACCCGAATCTGGGCGTCCAAGACGCCTTCTGCTGCGTCCGCCGGGGCGACAAGCACCACGTGGTGAGAGGTTCCCGGCCGCTTACCGATCGAATGGATATGTCGGTCGGCCCTATGCGCATCGAGGTCATCGAGCCTCTAAAGAAGGTGCGCTTCATCGTGGAGCCCAACGAGCACTCCATCGCCATGGACGTGACCTGGGATGCGTCCATCCGGGCTATGGAGGAGCCCAACCAGTACATCCGCAGCGAGGGCCGGGTGGTGTTCAACACCCAGCGCTTCGCCCAGCTCGGCCGGTGGGAGGGAAATCTGTCGGTAGGCGGCGAGGACTTCGCGGTCACTCCCGACCGATGGGGCGGCGCCCGCGACCGCTCCTGGGGTATCCGCCCGGTGGGCGAGCCCGAAGGCGACGGCATCCGCCAAGGGGTCAACGTCATGTCCGGGATGTGGAACTACTTCCCCATGATGTTCGACGACCATGCCATCTTGTACATGAACAACGAGGCCGACGACGGCACCCGGAGGTTGGTCGAGGGTAAGCGGGTGTGGGTCGACGGACGCCCCGACGAAGATCTGGGCCGATCCGAGCACGATCACACCTTCGAGTCCGGAACCCGGGTGCTGACCCACTCCACCATCTCTTTCCCCGAGGCCGGGATCGAGATCGATTGCCAGCCCCTCTTAGTGAACTACGTCTCCGTGGGAACCGGATACGGCATGGACGCTGACTGGCGGCACGGCATGTACCAGGGTCCCGACTTGGTGGTGCAGGGCAAGGTGCTTGATGTCGACACCGAAGTCAAACCCATCGGACAGTACGGCGTGGTCGACCATGTGGGCCGCTACACCTACGAGGGCAATGTGGGCTACGGGCTGTATGAGCACGGCTTCTTCGGGCCGTTCCACCGCTACGGGATGGCCGACGGGGCCGCGGGCGCCCCGTAGACGGCGAGAGCGGCGAAAGCGCCGATAAGCTAGACCACCGTGTCATTGCCGACCGCGCGCTCAGTAACCACTCCCCCCAACAGCCTGAAAGATCTGGAGAACCCCGACGAGTTCCAGGCCCGCCACATCGGCCCTGGTCCCGGGGATCAGGCCGCCATGCTGGCCGAGATCGGTTTCGACAGCCTGCAAGGGTTGGTGGACGCCGCAGTTCCATCTAACATCCGCTCAAACAGCCCCCTGGAGCTGCCGCCCGCCATGACCGAAGCGGCCACCACTGAGGCGCTGCGGGAGCTGGCCGACCGCAACAGGGTGGTCACCTCGCTGATCGGCATGGGCTATTACGACACCATCACCCCGCCGGTGATACGCCGCAACGTGCTGGAGAACCCCGCCTGGTACACCGCATACACGCCTTATCAGCCGGAGATCTCCCAGGGTCGCCTGGAGGCGCTGATCAACTTCCAGACCACGGTCACTGACCTCTGCGCCATGGGCATGGCCAACGCCTCGCTGCTCGACGAAGCCACCGCAGCCGCCGAGGCCATGACGCTGCTGCGGCGGCTAAACCGCAAGGCCCCTGACGACCGATTCATCGTCGACGCCGACACCCACCCCCAGACCATCGACGTTGTGGTTACCCGCGCCGAACCGCTGGGCATCGAGGTGGTGATCGCCGACCTAGAGCAGGCCAACATCGAGGAGCTTGCCGACGGGGCGTTCGGAGTGCTGGTGTCGTACCCCGGCAGTTCGGGGCGCATCGGCGATCTGAGCGGGATCATCGCCGCCGCGCACAACGTCAACGCCCTGGTGGCGGTGGCCACCGATCTGCTGGCGCTCTGCCTGTTGACCCCACCCGGCGAACTGGGCGCCGACGCGGTGGTGGGATCGTCGCAGCGCTTCGGGGTCCCCCTCGGTTTCGGCGGCCCCCACGCCGGGTTCATCGCCGTACCGGAGTCGGCCATGCGGTCGCTGCCCGGCCGGTTGGCCGGCGTGTCGATCGATGACGCCGGAGCGGTGGCCTACCGGCTCACCCTCCAGACTCGGGAGCAGCACATCCGCCGGGAGCGGGCCACCAGTAACATCTGCACCGCGCAGGTGCTGTTAGCGGTGATGGCCGCCATGTACGCCGTGTACCACGGCCCCGAAGGACTGGCCCGCATCGCCCAGCGGGTCCACCGCCTGACCGCCATTGCCGCCCACGGGTTGCGACAGGCCGGCATCGAGTTGGCCGCCGAGCACTTCTTTGACACCGTCACCGTCCGAGTACCGGGCCAAGCCTCAGAGGTCGTGGCCGCGGCATTGACCGAGGGGCTCAACTTGCGCCCGGTTGACGACGACACCGTGGCCTTCTCATTGGACGAGACCACCACCCGGAGCACGCTGCTCTCTTTGTGGCGGGCCTTCGGTATTGCCGCCGATCCCCAAGACATCAACGACCTTGACGCGACGACTCCCGACGCCCTGCCGTCCGACGGTGTGCGAACCAGCGAGTACCTGACCCACCCGACCTTTCACCGGTATCACAGCGAAACCGAGATGCTGCGCTATCTGCGCCACCTGGCCTCTAAGGACCTGGCCCTGGACCGCACCATGATCCCGTTGGGGTCCTGCACA